>JBILFS010000021.1:0-11987 GCA_044351455.1 Paludibacter sp.
TTGGTCTCGGGAATTATCAAAAAAGGATCGTATAGTTTATGGTATTGAACCTGGCTTTAAATATGATTTGACAAAAGAGAATGAAGTTATTGTATTCTATCAATACTTAGGTCATTATACCGATAAATAAGTTGTGATTTGCTTTCAAAAAATTGTATTTTTGGCATCATAAACAGCCAAGAGCAAACCTAAAAGATACAATAAGGATTATTCCGTTGTGAAAACATTTAAAATGGCCCCGTTTTTCGGGGTCGTTTTCATTTAACGCTGTTATAATTTGCTAAAACAATTAAACACACTATCTTTATCCCCGATTTCAAAAACCCCTGTTATGAATAAATTTTCAACACTTTTCACCTTATTAATCCTGACATTTGAGATTGCTTTTGCCGGCCAAATCATCAATAAATCATCAGGAAAGCCTGTTGAATATGTCAATATCGGCATTCCCGGAAAGAATATAGGGACGGTATCCAACGATCAGGGATTTTATGTTTTTCGTCCGGAAGGTGTTGATGATGAGACTATTGTACGACTGTCATGTATCGGTTTTCAAACCATGGATATCAGCCTTGGAAAATTTCTTTCGATGGATAAAATTGAAATGACCGAAATTGCATATCCCTTGCATGAAGCTATTGTATTGCCTTCAACTTTTGTGAAAAAAGTGCTGGGTGTTAAAACAACATCTACTGCTGCTCAGGCTGGTTTTACCAATAATTCTTTAGGATATGAAATGGGTATTATGATGCCGGTGAGGAAGCGGGCTAAAATTAATTCCATCATTCTGAATATAGCCAGTAATACTTATGATACTGTTTTTTACCGGGTCAATATTTATGAGGTGAAGAATTTGAAGAAAAGAGAATTCGTGAACGTACTGAAGGAGCCTTTATACCTGACCATAATCAAAAATCAGGTTAAGAAAACCATTACTTTTGATGTAAGTCAGCGACAAATCCTCGTAACCGGAAAATTTCTCGTGACATTAGAACATGTTAAGAATCTGGGAACAGGTGGTTTGTTTTTTTGTTCACAAATCGGTCCTTTATCCTGGTATCGCAAAACCAGTCAGGGAGAATGGGGGTCAGCTCCAATAGGAGTCAGCATCAGCGTGGAGGCTTTGGTGGAGAAATAGTTTAATCAACACGCGGTTATGGGAAATAAACCATAGTATTAATCAAAACATAAAATTTTAATATTGTATCATTTAAACTAAACAAATAATGGAAAAGACAACTATCACCAAATTGAATAAATCTTTTGAAGAATCCGCTTACGAGCAGGATAGAGTCGAATATTGGTTAGCCCGTGAACTTCAGGAGTTGTTGGGTTATGCCGATTGGCGTAATTTTTTGAATGCAGTAAATAAAGCCAAAGAAAGCTGCGAAACGACTGGTGAAGCTATCTCAGACCATTTCGTTGACGTCAACAAAATGGTCAGGATTGGTTCTGGCGCTGAACGTAAACAAGACGACATAATGCTTACCCGTTACGCATGTTATCTTATTGCCCAAAACGGTGACCCCAAAAAAGAACAAATTGCTTTCGCACAAAGTTACTTTGCTATTCAAACACGCAAACAGGAGCTTTTAGAAGAACGTATTCTGCTCATGGAACGCTTACAGGCACGTGAAAAACTGGCTGCAACAGAAACCGAACTTTCTAAAAACATCTACGAACGAGGTGTTGATAATTCGGGATTTGCACGTATCCGCAGCAAGGGCGACTGGGCTATGTTTGGTGGGAACAACACCAGTGACATGAAACGTAAATTAAGCGTTGCAGAGAACCGTCCATTAGCCGATTTTCTCCCTACTATAACCATTACAGCCAAACAACTGGCTACAGAAATTACTAATTTCAATGTGAAGAAAAACGACCTCAAAGGCGAGAGTAATATCACAAACGAACATGTGAAGAATAACAAAGATGTTCGCTCTCTTTTGGGAAAAAGTGGTATCAAACCCGAAGAACTTCCTGCCGAAGAGGATATTAAGAAACTTGAACGTCGTGTAAAAACATTAGACAAAAAAATAGCAAAAAACAAATTGAGAAGTAAATAGGGTTTGATTGATAATAATTATCAGGTATTTTTTGTAATTTCACCCCCTGACAAATCTATGTTAAATGAAAAATTTCAAACCTTTCCGTTGGGCGTTAACAAGCTTCTGCTGGCTTGTTGCTATGGCCGTCTTTGCCCGGCAAGGTTTGGTTGCATCTGTACCTTTCGAATTATCAGGTAGTTATGTGATCATCAAAGTCAGCATCAACAATTCTGCTCCACTGAATTTAATTCTCGATACGGGCATCAGAAATACCATCATTACAGAATTGTATCCCGTAGATTCGCTGGACATTCAGATTGAGAAAAAGCAGCCTTTATCGGGTTTGGGACAGGGCGTTGACGTGCAGGCTATGGTAAGCAGTTATAATCAGATTAATCTGGGGAAATTTCAGCAAAAAAATAAAACAGTGCTGATTCTGGAAAAGGATATATTCGGACTTTCTCAGCACAATGGGATGCAGATAAACGGACTGGCCGGCATCGATATTTTACGGGATTATGCGGTGGAATTTGATTTTACCAACAAAAGACTGAGATTTTATGACCCCCTCCTGTTTAAAGTTCCTGAAAAATATGGCAGCAGGGATATCATGCTCGAATCTAACAAAGTGTATATCCTGTTGAATATGCTCGACCCTGATGCCAAAACCAGGTGGATAAAAATGTTGCTCGATACCGGTGCACAACTTACTGCCTGGTTTCAGACGGTCAGACAAAATGCCATTCCGGTTCCTGAAAGACGTGTGGAAGCCAGAATCGGTGAGGGATTCGGCGGTGAAATCTATGGCTATTTAGCACGCATTCCAATGATTTGTCTGGATCAGTTTTGTATCAGAAACCCCATCGTGGTGTTTCCCGATTCCTCAACCATCAGAGAAGTGGTGAAAAAGTCGGACAGAGATGGTACCATCGGAAGTGAACTGATGTATCGGTTCAACTATTTTCTGGATTTCTATAATAAAAAGATTTATTTCAAACCCAATCACCTGTTTAAAACTGAGTTCAAATATAATATTGCCGGTATTGAAGTGATGCAGACATTATTTCCGTATCAGAGTTATGAGGTGACACATGTCTGGAAGGACTCTCCGGGCGAACGTGCCGGTATTATTCCTGGGGATGTCATCGTGGAAATTAACAACGAAAAGGCATTCGGTTATTCTTTAAGTGAAATCAGGGGAGTTTTTCAGACTAAAATGAAAAGTCCACTGAGGATGCTGGTGAGAAGGTTTGACCGGGATATTGTTACAGAATTAGACATGCAGGACAAACTGAAACTGGCTGGAAAGCCGTAAAGTGATTTTCTTATTGCTGTGCTGCTTTCGCTTTTTCCGCCGCCTTTTCCGCATTTCTCTTGTCAACAAAAGCTTTGAAAAGTTGCCGCCAGTTGCGACCGTTTTCATTGAAATATTGTTCACATTTGGTTTTGTATATTTCAAATACTCCTGAAATGGCTTTCATGCTTTTATAATCGATGGCTTCTTCCCGGGCTTTTTTCAACTGTTTTAAAATGAATTCTGTTTCCTTTTCTGTCAGATCCGGTACAATGGCCTGATATCCTTTCAGCGTAAATGCCACTTTCCCAACGGTATATTTATCGAGCACCAACTCCACCTGTTCTTCCGTCAGATTTTCGCGAAGTGTTTTCATCAAATTTTCATGAATTGACTTTGGTTTGGCCGAATTGGCAATCATTTCCCGGTCGAGCTGCGTCAACGGATTTCCGGTTAAAGGATTAATGCCCTCAGGAACAATGGTATACGGATGATTATTGTGCCAGTCGCGCACCGCTTTTAAATGTGTTAAAATCGCTTGTTTTACTTTTTCAGCTTTTCCCGGATCAGCTAATTGCAGGGATGCAGTCCATTCAGTAGCCTTTTTATCTATATCCAGGTTTGATGCAAGTTCTCTGTCAGTTTCTTTATTAAACATCTTTTCGAGATCTTTGAAATTCTTCAGAGCATTGACCGGCATTTTTTCACCTTTCAGTCCAAAGCTATACAGTGCTTCCTTTGCTTCGATAGTAACTTTACCCTCATCTGCCATTGTCATATTCAGATTGAAAAACTTACCAAAGAAATCATAGACTGCCCTGCGCTTGTTCACACCAAAATCGTGTTTTTCATTGGCAAGATGGATGTTACTGAGTTTATCATTGGCACCATAAAAACCATAAATTCTTTGCAGATAGGGATATTCTAATGCCGGCACTGATGCTGTCCAGTCGCCTCCGTCAGAAATTACACACAGCGGTTTCGGAGCAAAAGCAGCCATCAATTCCGGATTGCAGGTGCCCCCACAGGCTAACTGAACGGGCATGCCGCTTTCGCACGGACATCCACCATCGAAGTGTGAGGCGAGATTGACAGTCGGACAGGCAGCCGAAATTCTTTCATCAAGCAGGGATAACAATACAACCTGTGAACCACCTCCCGATCCGCCATTGGCTCCAATCCGTTTGGGGTCAACATCTTTACGACTGAGCATCATATCCAGTATCGTTATGCCGTTCATTATCTGGATGATATGTGCTACTGAAGAACGATGTGCCGCAGCGCCAAACTGCAACTCCGATTCTCCCCATGCGAAAAGATCGTAGGATACACATATTGCGCCCATCCGTGCTAAAGTGGCGAAACGGGTTTGTTCGTCTTTGTTATATCTGCCGTCGGCCCAGTGACCATTCGGACAAAGAATAATCGCATGTTTTCCTTTTGAAGCCGGTGTGTGGATGGAGCCGTTTACATACAGTCCGGGCAATGTTTCGAGTGAAAAATTTTGCACGGTATAGCCATCAAATTTTCTTGCTTTTGAGTAGATGGGTTTCGCCGGAATCCGTTTTGTCAATGTTTCATCTATTTTTAAGTATTCCCTGACTTCCTGCTTCAGACAGGCTTTTCTTGATTTCCATTGCACAGAATCCTGATATAAGGTATTCAGATAAGCAAGCAGTTTTTCGCCATCAGCAGGTGTCCGGCGCATGTATTCATAGGGTTTCAGTTTATACGAATTCTCTTTCTGCTTTACAAAAGTATAATCAAACAACGATAAAACATTGGTCAGGGATTCTTCTAAGGAATATTGCCTGATTCTGAAATCTGCATAAGGCACTACCTTGCCTACCGTATCAATATTACAAGAAAATTTAGTCTGAAATCGTTCTGATATTTTTTCGAGCGTTTCGCCCAGAGGACGGGTAAATTTGTTTTCAAACGATTGGGCAGCAAGGAAACCTGAAAAACTAATGATGATAGCTACTAAATACAATCTCATAAAGGGTGTTTTTTGCAAATATAGACGCAAATATACATCAGTTGTAATCAAAAACAGGTTTTTGGATATTTTTATTTCAGCGATTTTAAACTAAATTTGCGGGATAAACAAGCATCATGAATTATTTTGAAAAAATATCTGTTTTATTCCAACCTTTTTATTTCCGTTTACCACTTAATATCAGAACATGGTACTAAAACGTGAATGGATGCTGTCGAATGATGAACTGGTGCGCGGGTGTTTGAATAACTCCCGACAGCATCAAAAAGCGTTGTACGATCAGTTTTCCACCACTATGTACTCTTTGTTGTTTCGTATGCTGAACGATAGGGATATGGCCAATGATGTGCTACAGGATGCTTTTATCGCAGTTTTTCTATCGATAGCTGAATTGCAGAAGCCCGAACGCCTCGCAGGCTGGATTAAAACAATTGTCGTCAGAACTGCCATTCAAAAACTCAGGGAACGCAGTAAATTTACGTTTGAGAATACAGATGAAATAAAAGATGTTGTTTTACCCGATGATAATTTTACTGCGATTCAACTTGATGAGGCAATCCGGTCGCTACCTAAAGGAAACAGACTTGTTTTTATGCTGGTGGAAGTTGAGGGTTATAAACACAGAGAAGTTGCTGAAATGCTTCAGATTTCTGAAGGTACTTCCAAATCTCAGTTGAATTATGCCAAGAAATTGTTGAGACAAATTTTAAAGGATTACAAATCGGATTATGCCGCGAAATAAAAAAAATATCAATTTGGAAAATGGGTTAATTGATCATCTTCCTGATGCAATGGTCTGGTCGAACATCGAAAAAGCACTCGATTTTGAAAGCAGTCTGACTGATCGTTTGCCCCATCTTCCTGTTTATGAACCGGATGCTGAGGTTTGGAATAAAATATCCCGACAACTACCATCAAGAAAAAGTTTCAGTATAAATTTCAGATATTGGACTGTGGCTGCTTCGGTTGCGGTTATGCTGGTTACTACATTGTTAGTTCTACAAAGTGATTTCGGGAAATCTGACCGGCAACAAGTTTTTACGCATAACACCTTGACTGAAAATGACATGGAGCAGGCTGCTCTGACAGAAATCAAAAAACATTGCAGTCTGCACATGCCTGTTTGCGAACAAAGCAATTTTCAGGAACTGATGCAATTGTACGAGGAACTTACTTCGGAGGAAATGGCATTGAAATCAGCCATGAAACAATTGGGAGATTCACCGGAAATGATACAGGCTTTGGTGAAAATTGAAAATATGAAGTCGGCAACTATCCGTGATTTGATACAACTCATTCAGTCATGAAGAATATTTTACTCATATTATTCCTGATGGGATTGTCTGCATTGCCTGCAACATCGCAAAGCCAGATTCTCAGAGCTTCCAAAACAATGGATTATAACTTTGAAGGATGTTCTGCCTTACAGATTCTGGGCGAAAAAGCTACCATCAAAATCACCGGTAAAGATCAACAGAAGATTGAATTGAAGGTAACGTTGGTAGCTAAACACAAGGATCAGGAAACTGCTCTGAATGACTTAAAACATATCCGTTTCTTGTCTCAAAAAGAAGGGACTAAATTGATTTTAAAGAATTTTTATGAAACAACTAATCGTAAAATTGAGAGTAATTTGAGTATTGTTTACGAATTGATTGTGCCGGAAGCATTGTCTGTTCAGTTGCAAAACCTGTATGGTTCGGTTACTTTGCTAAATTTGAGTGGTTTGAAAACGATTGATGTTTCTTTTGGTCGTCTCGATTTGCAAAACATTGCAGGGAATAGTCAGGTACAACTAAAGTACTGTGATTTAACAGCAAAGGAAGTAACAGGAAAGTTCAACGGTTTTATGTCAAAATCTGATGCCCTGATTACAAATTGCAGCGCTTCGGTTAATCTGAATCTGAGTTATGGTAATTTTAAGGCTAATCTTCTGAAGGATTGTGAGTCGGTTAATATCACTGCAAATCGTACAGAAATTGAGTTGCAAACTACTTCTGCTGATTACAATCTGGATTTAAAAACGACCAATAGCACAGTGCAGGTTTTTGGTAAAACAGCGAATCAACAGTATCGATCGGATGTAAAATCCTCAAAAAATATAATCATTACAACAAGTTATTGTCCTATAAAAATAAATTTAAAATGAATCTGACTTTAAGATTTTCTAAACCGATTTTAGTTGTTTCGGTTTTGCTCATTCATAGTTGGTTAATGGCAGGGGATTTTGCAAACAGCCGGTTCAATCACCGGATTGTGTCCTTCAATCCCGGTTATACGTTTACCGGCAGCGGCGACAGCTGGGGAGTCAGCAACGAATTTACCCATTTCAAATCCATCACTTCCTGGTTGTTTCACAAGGAAAGCATAGAAGGCTGGCTCATTAACGGAAGAAGCTGGCATGATAATGGATTTGAAAATCAGACGGGAGTAAATATCGGAGTTGATGTCGGAATTGTTCCATTCAAAAGCGGGGAACGAATTTTTTATCTTGCAGGTGGGGGTATTCTGGCTTATTTCTCGAATATCGCACCCAATTTAAGTTTTCATTATCCAATTACTCATAATGGAGTAACCAAAACTTTGAGTTTGATTCATTATGGTGCTGAAAACTATATCACACCCGGTTTTGCCCTTTCAGCAGGGTATATAACCAAAGTAAATGATAAAATCTATCTGAATATCCGCGCGCAGGTTGAAGTTTATAATGCCGGTGAAACCATTTCAACTTTGTCGGTAGGTATTGGGTTAAATGCATTAAAAAAATAAGAGTATGAGAAGTAAGATGTTAGTTGTCAGGACTATATGTTTATTGATGATGTTATTCTGTTTTGATTTACAAACTGAAGCACAAACACAGGAAGATAGTGTGAAAGTTGAAAGTCTGTCGGACGGAAATGATGCCTATTACAATCTGAAATATGAATTATTGGATTTGTTCCTGCGCGATGAAACCCGCCTGTTCAAATTTGCAGTTTCGCCTTTCAAACCCAATGAGAAATATGATTTCAGTATCATTCTTTCTCAGCTGGCATACGAACGAAAGTTTGGCGGGGCCTGGAGTGGAGTTGCCGAACTCAATCAGGAACTGATGCTGTTTCCAACTTCTACGATTTTGGTCAATTCTTTTGATTTAGGGCTACGGAATTATTTCAACAAATCCAAACAAATCAGACGGGGATTGAGTGGGAATAACTGCAACGGTTTATATCTTGGAGGCAAAGCTTCAGGATTGTTGAAAGCAACAACGCTTTTTTCGGCCGGTTCACACGATAATTATGTTTCGTTAATTCCCATGCCGGAATTGAATATTGGTATCCAGCAAAGAATTGGTAATCTTTTTTATGTGGATGCCAATGCATTTGTAAATTATAGCTTTCAACTGATGGAGCCCGGATATGGAATTAAAATTTTAATCGGATTGGCTGTCAGTGCCGATAACTAAAAAAACAATTAATGTATGAAAACGTATATATTTATAACGCTTATTCTTGGCGTATTTTTATTCAATGCCTGTAGTGAAGACGAAATTGCTCCTGCAGCCAATTTTACTGCAAAAGGTTATGTGCCCGGTTTTAAATGGAAACTCGATGCTACAGGTTCTGTATCGCCTGATGGAGGTCCGTTGCAATACAGGTGGGATGCTGATATGAATTTAACTGAATTTGAATCACCCTGGTTGGAGAATCCGCTGTACATACCTGTGGGTCATACAAATCCGGATATGTTACTTTTTGTGACCTTACAAGTGAAAAATCAAAGAGGACAGGTTAGTCAGGTTAGTAAACAGATTTTCCGAAATCCGTTTATTTATAATTTCTGGTCGGATACCATGAGAACAAGTCAGTTTAATATCCCCTATAAAAGGTATTATTTTATGAAAAATTCCAAAATGTACGGGGGCGACTGGACGCCGCAAAATGTCAGAATCACAGATCCGGTCAATGCAAAGAATTTGGCTGATTCGGCGCAATATGGTTCTTATATCAATTGGGAAAAAGCAAAATCGATTCAGTTGATGAATTACTTTAGTTTACCACCGAAGGAAGATTGGTTGATACAAATAGAGCATTTTAACGGAGCTGATTTGGCCGGATATAATTTGCAGGTCGATAATTTGTATGGACTGGCCCTGGGTTTGCATGGCTATGTGAATAATAATCAGTTGCTCGAAAAGGGTGTCAGGGGTTATTACTGGACAGCTGATGAAGTCGATGTAACACATGCATGGGCTTTGGAAATATCTAACAAAACAGATTCGGTCAGGTTTGTTGCCTTGCCGAAATCTTATCAGTGCAAAGTGCGACTGACGCATCGCCATAATAATTAAATCAAAAATGCATTTGTATGAAGAAGTTTTCAATTAATAAAATATTGCTGAAAAGGCTGATGCCGAAGATGTTGTCGATAAAAAAAATATTATGCGTGCTGATTATTTGCTGCTCTTTCGATGTTCATGCACAGGAATCTCAGTCTTTTTACGGAAGAATGAATTACGGACTTGTTCCACATAATATTCTGCAGGGTGTTGGGTATGCCATTGGCTATCAATGGAATGCGGATAAACCTTTATCATTAAAGATAGAAACCGGCATGATAAGTACCTTCAGGGATCGTAAAATGAATTTTCAACTTGGAGATATTCGTTATCTTGATTTGTATTACAATCTGGCTCAAATGAATCTGGCAATCATTCCAACCTGGCAATTCATTCGTTCGGAGCATTGGCAGGTGTCGGCAGGAGTCGGATTTTCAGGAGCATATCAGAGTAAGATTTTTACGACTTCACATTATGAATACAGAAATTCACCTACAAGTGAATATTGGACATCGGTATATGAGGTTGATGTTGCCGAGGGAATTCATGCCGGACTTTTGGGTGAACTGGATATCAGATACCTTTTGTCGAAGCACTGGCATGTTGGCTTTTCTGCTCAATATCAGGTGTATGATGGTGGTGAAGCCATGCTGGTGAGTGGGCTGGGTGTGGGGTATAAATTTTGAATGAAAGATAAGTTTTTTATAAATATCTAAATATTTTATAACAAAATAGACTATCTTTGCTTTTGAAAAGATTAAATATATGTATCGCAAAGAAATTGTAAATCAATTAAGTAACCTCATACATCAAAATGCTCCTGATGCCAGAGTGATTCTATTTGGTTCTGAAGCCAGAGGCGATGCTATGCCTGATAGCGATATTGATTTGTTGATTTTGTTAAATAAAGATAAAGTGTCATTGCGGGAAAGACAAAGCATTACATATTTGTTGTATGATGTCGAGTTGGAAACAGGTATATTAATCAATCCTTTGGTTATACCTTTAAGTATTTGGGAGTCAAAATATAAAATAACTCCGTTTTATCAAAATGTTCTAAGGGAAGGAAAATTAATATGATGTCATTGGATGATAAAAAAGCATTGATTGCGTATAGAATTGAAAATTCTATGCAAACACTTGAAGAAATTCCGACTCATATCAGTAACGGATATCTTAAAACAGCAATAAACAGAATGTATTATGCCTGTTTTTATATGGTAACTGCGCTTCTTATAAAAAATAATATATCAGTTTATACTCATGCCGGGGTACGGCAAATGTTGGGTTTGCATTTTGTTAAAGAGGGAAAACTTGAAATTAAAATGAGCAAATTCTATAATGATCTTTTTGTTAACAGACAAGAGGGAGATTATTCCGATTTTGTGTATTATGATTCAGAAACTGTCTCTGAAATGTTTGATCAGGCAATACAATTTGTGAAAGCAATTCAAAAACTAATTGAAGATTAATTTCAGTTTTTTTTAATCCCTTCCCTTACTCCACTACCACAATTTCCTGTCCGTTTATCACTACATCCTTTAATTCCACATTTTTGAAATTTTCAAAAACAGGTGGCAGTTTGCTTTGGATGTTGATGTCGCGGAGTACCACGTCGGTTATAGGCGATTCCTCCAGACCACGGATGAATATTGGCGTTTTCACATCAACAGCCGTCATATTGCTGATGTGAATATTTCTGAATATTGGCGTTCTCTCGCTGAGTGCTTCTTCAGGCATTTTACTATACTTTAAGTCGAGGATGATGGCTTCGCGCTGAATATTACGCATCACGATATTACTTACCCGGATGTTTTCCACAACTCCGCCTCTTCCGCGGGTCGATTTCAGCCGGATTCCACGGTCTGTTCCATCAAACACACAATTGGAAATGACCACATTGCGTACATCGCCACTCATTTCGCTGCCAATTACAACACCACCATGTCCCGATAGCATCGTGCAATTGGTGATGGTGATATTTTCGCAGGGTACCCCCAGTCTTCTTCCCTGTAAATCCCGTCCACTCTTGATGGTAATGCAATCGTCGCCCACCGAAATATGACAGTCGGATATGTGCACATTTTTACACGATTCAGGATTAATGCCGTCGGTATTGGGCGAATCCGGATTAATCAGCGTAATGCCGTGAATTTTTACATTTTCGCAAAATTCGGGATTGACAGTCCAGAAAGGCGAATTGACAATGGTAACACCTTCGATGCGCACATTTTTACATCGAACAGGTTGAATAAACGGAGGCCTGAAAAATCTTCTGTCCAAGGTCGAATGCCAGTCTTCATTGGTTTCAGACGCAATTTTCTTAAC
>JBILFS010000172.1:0-5177 GCA_044351455.1 Paludibacter sp.
CTGGATGCACAGTGAAATCCCCGGTTTTGTGGCCGGTGTGGATAGTTTGGAGGAGTCAGTGAAATTTGGTATCGTGGGTGGTGTATTTCATCCACAGGTAGATTATACGAAGCCAATTTATTCGAAAAAGCCTTATGTGAAACAACCTACTCAAACCATCAATTATGTTTCTTGTCATGATGATATGTGTTTGGTTGATAAACTCAGGCATTCCAGACCTGCAAATGCTTCAGAAGAAGAATTGATAAAGTTCAATAAGCTTGCCCAAACTGTTGTATTCACATCTCAGGGTGTGCCTTTTATTTTCGCAGGTGAAGAAGTATACCGGGATAAAAAGGGTGTACATAATACCTATCAATCCCCTGATTCAATCAATCAGATTGACTGGAATAACAAGACCAAATATCAGGATGTTTTTGAATATTATAAAGGTTTGATAAATTTGAGAAAGCAACATCCGGCCTTCAGAATAACCACGCATGATATAATTAAGCAGAATCTTAAGTTCCTGGATACCAAAACTCCCAATGTTATTGCTTATACTTTAATGGGTAATGTGAATGGTGATACATGGAAAGATATTCTCGTAGTTTTGAATGGTAACAGATCTGAAAAAAGAATTGTAATTCCTTCCAACAACTGGAGTTTAGCAGTTCATAACGGAGTTATTAATTTGAATGGAATGGCTTCGGTCAAAGATACAATCTTTACTGTTGCACCATCCTCAGCAAGTAATCTTTTTTCTGTTGATTTCAGAGAAATATGGCAGTACAGAGACCTGATGTCGATGTTTGTCAAAAGAAATATCGTTACACAGTACAAGCAGACCATCATGGGGCCTACCTGGTTTTTTATTCAACCAGCCCTTACCATGATTATGTACATGGTTGTTTTCGGAAATATTGCGAATATTTCAACCGATGGACTGCCTCAACCCTTGTTTTATCTGGCAGGAATTGTTTGCTGGCAGTATTTTTCTGATTGTCTGAATAAAACAGCTTCTACCTTTAATGATAATCAGGGAATATTCGGCAAGGTTTATTTTCCACGACTCATTGTCCCCATGGCAACTGTTGTATCAAACCTGGTCAGGATGGGCATTCAGTTTTTACTTTTTCTGGGTTTCTATTTATATTATATTTTTACTGATGTAGCTATCAGTCCGAATATGTATCTTTTACTTATTCCGGTACTGATTCTGATGCTTGCAGGTTTATCCCTGGGCTTTGGTATCATTATTTCCTCTATGACTACCAAATACCGCGACTTAACCATTCTGTTCACCTTCTTTGTTCAGCTGTGGATGTATGCCACACCGGTAATCTACCCTTTAAGTACCATGTCGGAAAAATATCAA
The DNA here is from genome assembly GCA_044351455.1 of Paludibacter sp. Taxonomy (GTDB): domain Bacteria; phylum Bacteroidota; class Bacteroidia; order Bacteroidales; family Paludibacteraceae; genus Paludibacter. Next base: position 1,358 of record JBILFS010000172.1, read on the forward strand.
TGGATTTTGGCAATTAATCCGCTAACATCCATTTTTGAAACTTTCAGATTTGCAACCATGGGTGTTGGAACCTTCAGCTGGGCTCATTTGATGTATAGCTTTGGATTTATGGTGGTACTGTTAAGTGTTGGTATTGTGGTTTTTAACAGGGTGCAGAAAAGTTTTATGGATACAGTTTGATGTTTTGTTTATTGAATGATTATGACAGCAATAGAATTTGAAAATATAAGTAAACAGTACCGGCTTGGATTGGTTAGCACGCAAACACTGAGTCATGATTTGAACCGTTGGTGGAAAATGTCGGTTCTGGGCAAAGAGGATCCCTATTTGAAAATCGGGGAGACGAATGACAGATCGCAAAAAGGTGATAGTGATTATGTTTGGGCATTAAAAGATATTACATTTAATGTGGAACAGGGTGATGTGTTGGGTATTATCGGTAAGAACGGTGCCGGAAAATCAACACTATTGAAATTACTTTCCAGGGTAACCATGCCATCTACAGGTTTTATTCGTGCCCGTGGTCGGATTGCGTCTCTTTTGGAAGTAGGGACTGGTTTTCATCCTGAGATGACCGGTCGCGAGAATATCTATATGAATGGTTCCATCATGGGGATGTCTAAAGCTGAAATAACACGAAAATTAGACGAGATTGTGGATTTCTCAGGTGTAGAAAGATACCTGGATACACCCGTAAAACGATATTCCAGTGGTATGACTGTTCGCCTTGGATTTGCAATTGCAGCACACCTGGAGCCTGAAATTCTGGTTGTTGATGAAGTATTGGCGGTGGGGGATGCAGAATTTCAAAAGAAAGCCATAGGAAAGATGCAGGATGTGAGCAGGGGAGAGGGTCGCACCGTGTTATTTGTAAGTCATAATATGCCGAGTATCAAAATGCTCTGTAGCAAAGGCATGGTGTTGAAAAATGGAATGATTGATTTTATCGGGAATGTTGATGATGCAGTAAATAATTATCTGGTTGATAATGAATTTAAATCAGGTCAGTTAATCGAAAGTGTAAGAACTCATAGTGGGATTTTGAAAATCAATGATTTTACTGTCAACGGTAGCAGGGAGAATTATATAACCCTCAATCAAAGTGAATTAACGGTTGATGTTTCGATACAGGCAGATCTTCAGAGTGCTTCGCGGCTGGAATTTGAAGCCATGATTTATGATGCCAATCAGGTGCTTCTTGCATCTTATTGTCCCGGTCATGTGAGCGGAAGTTATAAAATGCATCAGGAAGGGAAAGTTGTAATCAACGAAAAAATTACTTTGCCTGAACAGATTACAAAGGGTGAGTACTTTATGGATATTCTACTCACAGATCCTAATGTGGCATATATGGCCTCATTAAAAATGCCGGTAAAATTATCAGTGGAAGGTTGTCTGGGTGAAAGTGGAATGAATTTTCAGTACAAGGACAGAGGGTTTTTAATGCTGTGATTATCATGTTATGAAAAAAATTAAACTTTCAATCATTGTTGCCTGCTATAATGTAGAGAAGTATTTAAACGACTGCATTGAAAGTTTGTATGTACAGGATATTCCTGTGGATGAATATGAGGTTGTTTGCGTGGATGATTGTTCTACAGACAGTACACCTGATTTGCTGAAAAAGTTTGAAAAAAAACACAACAATTTTCACGTCATTCATCATGATACCAATAAAAAAGTTGGTGCCGCAAGAAATACAGGCAGAAGTGTTGCCAAAGGTACATATATATGGTTTATTGATGGTGATGATATCATCATGCATCATTCGCTGAAATCGATGGTCGAATTATGTGATATGAATGCTCCGGATATTCTGTTGTTCAATTTTAGGGTAATCAATGAAAACGGAACGTTTGTAGAAAAATCACACAGGTTTTCTAATAGCCCTGTTCTCAATGGCTATGAATTTATCAGGAATTACTTTCCATGCAGAATTTCAGAATTAACCATGGTATGGACTCAGCTTTATCGAAGAGACTTTCTTAATAAACATAATATTCAATCCCCGGAAATAAATATGGGTGAAGATTCGCCCTTTGCCTGGAGGAGCTTGTTTCTCGCATCAAGTGTAATGTCTGTTGAAAATGATTTTTATCAGTACAGAGCCAATGAAATTTCCATGACTCAGGAGTTCAGAAAACATCCCACTCCGGTTAAAGTATTCGAAAAATCCTATGTTTATAGTCTTGAAATTCTGAAATTATATGAGGAGTTTAAAGCCAATGATGCTGAAATTGCGGCAGAATTACTCAAAGATTTGCGTTGGAGTGTAAACACTTTCAGACAAACTGTTCAGCAAGAATTTAATGATGACGAAAGAAGAATTTTTTATCGGTTGACTAAAAGATTATTTACTAATGTTGATAATCCGCTAAAGTCTTATTTCAGCCGAAAAACATCCAGGTGTGTTTTCATGATGAATCTGGGGTTTAATTGCTGGAATCAATTTCTTTCATGGAGTTCTGATAAAAGCGAAAAACATAAACAGTTGATTATTAACATGAATAGTCAGTTGGGTAATCAAATGTTTTACTACGCTTTGTATTTAAGACTGATATCGAACGGAAGAAAGGTGAAGTTTGATACCCGTTATTACAAAGATCATCCGAATCATTACCGCCTGGATATTTTTATTCCCGAAATTCCGGTTGCTTCTGAAAATGAAATACTTGCAATGTTTGATGCTAACAGGGATATTGTTTCGAGGGTAAAACGCAAAATTTATGGCAAACAAATCCGTATATTCAGTGAGATTGAAAAGACTTCGTATGCTTTTGATCCGGATATTTTTCAAGTTACCCATGCTTATGTGGATGGATACTGGCAATCGGAGCAATATTTTACCGGTATCAGACACCTTTTACTGAAGACATTTACTTTTCCGGCATTCAGTGATGAAAGAAATATTGGTTTGTTGAAGCGAATCAATGAAAATTACACCGTAAGTATTCACGTTCGCAGAGGAGATTATCTGAATGGATTTCCGTTAATGACTCCTGAATACTATCAACAGGCAATGTCAATTTTCAACAATAAATTTCAGAAGGTGTTTTATATTGTACTTTCAAACGATTTGGAATGGGCAAAGGACAATATCAAATTTGATGAGGGAGTTTATGTCGACTGGAATACCGGAAGTGATAGTTATCGGGATATGCAACTGATGACTCATTGCAACAGCAATATCATTGCAAACAGTTCTTTTAGCTGGTGGGGTGCCTGGTTGAATAATCACGAGGATAAAATAGTTGTGGCTCCTTCAGTTTGGTTAAACGGAGTTGAAACTCCTGATATTTATGCGAATAACTGGATAATTATTTAAATTATGGTAAAGGTTTCAGTGATAATGCCTGTGTATAATGCAGGTTTCAGAATAAATGAGTGTATCGAAACACTTGTTAATCAGACATTGAAGGAAATTGAAATTATTTGTGTACTTGATTTACCAACAGATGGTACGGATAAGATTTTGGAAGAATATGCTAAAAAAGATTCCAGAATAAAACTTATCTACAATGAAAAGAGTTTGCATGTGTCGGGTAGCAGAAACAGGGGTATAGCTGCTGCAACAGGAGAATATATCGGTTTTTCGGATCATGATGATACCAGAAAATATACCATGTATGAAAAACTTTATGAAGAAGCAAAAAAAAATAACTACGATATTGTTGTAAGTGATTGTTCCATCAGAAGAAATGGTATTGATGAAATTCATCATTATGGTAACTCATCATGGAAAGGAATTGTGAGTTCATTGGTATCTGCATACAATTATCCGGAAAATTTAAACAAATCCAGTTCGGCGGTGTGGGCATCA
>JBILFS010000173.1:0-5158 GCA_044351455.1 Paludibacter sp.
CCAGAATCTGGATTATTTTCCGGCTGTTATCAATGCCTATAACGTTAACGGCTTTACTATTTCAGGAAAAGGCACTATCAATGGTAACGGACTTAAATACTGGGAAGCTTTCTGGCAAAGAAGGAAGGAAAATCCTAAATGTACGAACCTGGAAGTATCCCGTCCGAGATTAGTATTTATATGGAACAGCAATGATGTTCAACTTCAGGATGTCAGACTGATTAACTCGGGATTCTGGACGACCCATTTCTACAAATGCAACAATGTGAAAATGCTCGATTTGTACATCTATTCACCTATGAGTCCGGTGAAAGCACCAAGCACTGATGCTATTGATATCGATGTGTGTACAAACTTTCATGTGAAAGGTTGCTATCTTTCAGTGAACGACGACGCCATTGCCATCAAGGGAGGAAAAGGTCCGTGGGCAGATAAAGATGAAGATAACGGTCCTAACACGAACATCATCATTGAAGATTGTGAATTTGGTTTTTGTCACTCAGCAGTAACCTGTGGCAGCGAATCCATTCACAACAGGAATATTATCTTCAGAAACAGTAAGGTTGAAAATGCCCAAAGATTGTTATGGTTGAAAATGAGACCTGACACCCCTCAGAAATATGAATATATTTGTGTGGATAATATCACGGGCAATGCCAGAAGTTTGTTGTATATCAAGCCATGGACACAATTTTTTGATTTGCAGGGCAGACAGGATATACCCAAATCGTTTGGTTCGCATGTAACGCTAAAAAATATAGATTTCAAATGCAATGTTTTTTATGATGTAAATGCATCCAAAGACTATGATTTAAGCTATTTCAAATTTGAAAATCTAAAGATTGAATCCTCTACTCCCGCTTTCAACCCCTCCATCATCAAAGGCGTTGAAGTTAAAAAAGTAAAGGTGAATAATGTTTTGCTGAAATAAAAACAAATCAATCTACAATTTTAATACCTTAAATACAAGTTTATTCTGTAAATTATGAGCTTGTATTATATAAAACCCGCTATGCCAGTTTGAAGATAGTATTTGATGATTTCCATGAAAAAACATTTTACTTAACACACATTTGCCTGATATATCATAGATTGAAATCAGGGCTTCATCAAAGAGCTGAAAACTTAGAGTTGATTGAAATAAAGTAGAATGGAATTTTACAAATTGATCTGCGTTATTAAATGCAGCTATTTGTGAAATTAATGGAGAGTTTGAAGTTATCTCATACAGTTTATTTTTTGAATATGCAGGCACATACATGCGAATAATATTATCGTTACGGGCATTACCAGTAGCTATTAATGAGGTTGCACCCGAAGTTGCATCAATAACCTGACGGGATGTATAATTTTGACTGGTATTATCCCAGGTATATTCAGTCAAGTCCCCGAGTGGCTGACTCATATAAACACGCTCTTTTCCATCGTTATGTATTTTAGCTACATTTATCGCAGATCGTCCATCGCCCGAAGAAGCTAATTCTGTACGCTCCCAGGTGTTATTTATCCAGCTATATTCCAATCTACCCGTAGAATTAGCAAAGTAGAGTCTGTTTTTTGAATCGTTTCTGCCTGCACCTGCAACAACCATCTCTGTATAATCGTTGGGTTGTAAAATTGGTGAAATACTATAATCGTTGCTATTTTTATTCAGTTCATAAAGTGTTGACCCGCATAAGTACATATTTTTCGACCCGGTGCCCCGAATATCGGTAATGATATTGGGACCTTCAGAACCGTAGTTTCCACCTTTTCCTAAAAATGTACGTGAAAAATTACCTGCAGTTGCATTCCATTTATACTCAAAAACACCACTTATACCCGAAACATATAGTTTTTTTACATTATCCCCAACCAAATCATCAATAATCAAACTTCCCACATTACCTGTTTCAGTTCCAATTTCAATGGTTTGCCATTGATTATTAACAAAAACCGACTCATAAACTTTAGTACCACCAGCAAACTGAGCAAAATACAATCTGTTTTTTTCATCGTTTCGGGCATCGCCTAAAGTTAAATATATTAGCTTGTTAATAACCAACGAGGCTGGTGTTGGAATATTAAGCATATTCCAGCCATTCCTACCATTCCATGTCCATTCCTGCACTTTACCTGCCTTTGTAGTCAGATAAATACGGTTAAGGCCATCATTTCTGCCTTTTCCAACTAAAATGCCATACGGATTTGCAGAGTTTACCGAATAGGTGTTAATAGTAAATTGTGCGTGTAAATTAAAAAAAATCAGGACAAACAAAATGGTTGTTAGTAATTTCATCTGTTAATATTTTGTCAATTTGGTTTAATTACTTATTGCAGAGCTTGAATACCAAATACTTTAGCTGAATATTTGTTTTTCATTGTTATTCTCAAACCGTTTTCGATTAATTGTTTTCCCGTACAAATCCATTTCTCTTTTTTATTATCCGGATTATATATCAGGTATTTTAATGTAGGGTCTACACAATGCACCTTGAAAATTCTTGTAGAATCGAATGACGCATTTCTGTAAAAAAACAATACTCCACCCTGTTTTTCTGTGTTAAACCGATAACAACCGTCCCAATTCTGATTGGTAGGATAATCGAATACATCACCTATTTGATAGTACTTGGTAAATTCGTACATATTGTCCATCATACTGAACCAATCATTCCACTTTTTATACCATGTTCGCGTTTCATTATCCATTTTTCTCACATCGCCAACCAAAATACCCGTTGCAGATACTACAGATAAGTATGTAAACTCATTCATTGATTTACTGGCGTTTAGCATATTCTGATTTCCAATCAAAAGTGTAGATACCGGCATCGTGCGAGCCCTGTTAAATCTCATCTGACGTATTGAAATGGGACCCTCGGGAGCTTCTAATTCATAATTTGTAATCCAGTCGTATTCGGCATGTTGTAATAATCCATAATCCACACCATTATGCCTGCCATGGGTTTCATAAGTATAGTCAATTAACAACCCGGGAAATTCTTTGCGAAGATCATCGCAAAACTCTAGTGTCTTTTGAAAAATTGACCAATAAGAGGCATCGCGGTCAGCATAATTTTTCACTCCTCCCCCTTCATAATCTCCTGAAATTGTCAAATCAGGCTGATAAGATCCGATAACAGCTGCTAAATCTAATTTTACATAGGATAAATTACAATCACGAATATATTTTGAAATAATTCTATAAATATAATCATACCATGGTGAATCCATTGACATTGTGTAACAGGTTTCACCTAATGTAGAACCGGAAACATCATGTACTAAAACCGACTTTCCGGATTTATCTTTTAAAGTCCAATCGGGATGGTTTTTCACAACTTCGCTGTTTATATTGGCAGTAGCGAACGAAAACCACATACCCGCTTTCATTCCTTTTTCAACAATATATTTACATACAGGAACCATGCCTTCAGGAAACTTTGTTTTATCTGCATTATAATTTCCCATCATATCATACCAACCACAATCAATTATAAACAAATCGGTTCCAGAACCTTGTAAGGCATCTACAGATTCTTTTATAATCGATTCAGTAATATTTGTACGAAACGGTCGCCAGGTGTTATACATTAAAAGTGGTTTTTGTTTATGGGCATTCAGTCTTATATCAGCATACTTCCGTATGAACTCAGCAAAGTCACTCTCATATGCCAACTGCCAGGTTTGAGCTTCAACCGGACATAAAAATACTTTCGGACTAAGAAACACCTCTCCTTTTTTAAGCACTTTTTTGAATGGAAAATTGTCGCTCGATTTTGATAACCCTATTTGTAATAAAGGAAAACCTCCAGTATAAATTTCGGTATTCTTTAACACAGATATTGCTTCATTTCCAATTATCAGACCTTGTTTACTCCTTTCATCGTACATAAGTAATGCAGCATCATTATAATTTCCTTTGTATGGAGCTGTCTCCAGATTTTGACCGTAACCTGTATGAATTTCAGAAATATGAACTCCGGACACATCGATTTTAAGGCTTTCGATATCTAAATTTGTCAAAGTAATCTCTTTGCCGGAATAGTTCATTATACATATCTGTTTACGAACCACTGAAATATTTTCGTAAACCCAAAATTTCAATTTAACACCAATACCTTCCGCTATCGAATTTACTTTCCCTTTTAATTCAATTTCTAAATGCTGTATTCCTTTTAGTTCGTTATTTTTATGTTGGAGATAGACAAACGAAGCGGATGTTACTTGTTTATTATTTAGATAAAATGAAAACTCATTGCTCTGATTACGAATAAATTCTTTTGAAGTTTTGAGGTTGGTAAGTTTATTTGTAAATACAACAGAATCCTTTACAATAAATTTTCTTGCTAATTTTTCGTTTTTAATTTCAAAAGCTTGTTGGGCTACACCAACCTGATTTAAAAGCAGACACAAAACAATGGCAATTGAAAGTCTCATAAAAATTGTTTATTAAAAATTTCGACAAAGAGTTGAATAAACCCTGCCAGCAACTACATTAAAAGTTTATAAATCTTTGAGAATATTTTTTATTGGTTTCATCAATCAAAGCAACAATATATATTCCTTTACTAATTGAGTCTAATAGAACTATTTTATCAGGATTATCTTTACTTAAAATAACATTCCCGGTAAGGTCGAAGATCTTCATATTCGAGAAATATCCTGATAACATTAAAGTTTTTTCCGAATTATTAAAATACAAGTATTTACACTCTTCCCTTGTTGCATATACTGATGTTGTAGCTCCTCCTATCTGATCTGAAGTTTGTGTAACACCATTTATTATGCTGCCATTAAGGTATGCGACTGTCAATTTTGGATCATAAGGATTATTAAACGGGGAAGTATAGATCATCGGATTTAAACCGGCAGTCCAATTGAATTTTGCTCCCTCTTCAACTGTAAAGATAGCCCCTGAACCACCTATAGTATTTGTTACATTTAATGCACCTCTTAAAGGTGTAACCAAATTAGTCACATTTAACGTTCCACCCCTCTTTACTGTTATTCTGCTTTTTTCTGTTGTAGTGGCATTATTGCACAAATATAACGTTCTACAAGTAACATTTCCATAAAAATCAAAACTACTGATTCCATTTCCCTGTCCCTGAGAAGAAGCAGGAGAAAGGTAATATACCGGACCAGATATAGTTGTTTCTTTAGCAACTGTAAT
>JBILFS010000103.1:0-6855 GCA_044351455.1 Paludibacter sp.
GGATTATCACCACTGATATTTGAATTGTCAAAACATTCAATATACAATGGCATTTTCTCCAAATGTAGTTTTTCTTTTAAGGAAAGAAGAATTGATGTAAATTTCTGTTCTGGATTCAGTTTTTCACATTGTTTTAATTTTTCAAGTTTATATTGTTTAACGTTTTGCATTGAAAGATCCAGAAGTTTTTTCTTATCACCTTTTTGTGGAACAGAAAACACAACGTTCTCAAACTTAAACTCTGGTTCAAATGGTACAATTATTTCTTTTGTTTTACTGTTAAATTTATTTCTAAGCTCAGTAATTCCGATTGAAATTAAATTTTCTTTTGTTTCATCTACTTTCTTTTTAAATTCTATTGTCATCCCCTGAATAACTGAACCTTTATTGACCCTGAGAATATTTATATAACAGTTTTGTTCATCTTCATCATAACCATATACATCAATTTCATCTAAAATTGTATTACTAATTATTGATTTTGATTTATAATTTTCGAGAAGGTCATATTTTATTTTTAAGATATTTGCTTGTTCAAATTGATATTTTTCTGATAATAATTTCATTTCGGTTACAAGTAATTTACTTATTTCATTGGCATCACCTTTTATTATTTTTATGATGTTTTCAATATGCTTGTAATATTCGTCTGAGTTTTCATGTCCTTCACATGGACCATTGCATTTGTGAATGTGGTATTGCAAGCAAACCTTAAATTTCTTTTTTTGAATGTTTTCGTTAGTTAGATTAAGTTTACAAGTACGAATTGGATAGATATCGTGAATTATTTCCAACAAAGTGTTTATAGTATAGTTAGAACTATAGGGTCCAAAATATTGGCTTCCATTGTTTAGCAGATTTCTTGTCTTTATTATTCTTGGATAACTTTCATTGGTAATACAAATACTTGGATAAGTTTTATCATCCTTTAAAAGAACATTATATCTTGGCTGATACTTTTTAATTAAATTATTTTCCAGCAACAATGCATCTTCTTCGGTATTAACTACAATATATTTGATGTCAGCAATTTTTTTTACAAGCACACTGGTTTTATCAGCATTTTGCTTATTCATAAAATACTGCAATACTCTTTTTTTTAGATTTTTTGCTTTTCCGACGTATATAATTTCATCGTCAGCATTAAAGTATTGATAAACACCTGGTTTATGAGGCAGGTTTTCAATTATTTCCTTTATTTTGTTGTTTTCCTTGTTCATCAATAAAGTGCAAATTGTTTCACGTGGAACACGATTATCGACCCAACATTACAAGTAAAACATTGACATCACTTGGAGATATACCAGGAATGCGACTTGCTTGCCCTATCGTTTCGGGATTTATTCTGGCTAATTTTTGTCTTGCTTCTGTTGATAAAGATTGAAGACTTGCATAATCCAATCGACCTGATAGAGATATATTTTCTAACCTTTGAAGTTTTTCTGCTATCAATTTTTCTCTATCTATATATCCCTGATATTTGATCATTACTTCTGCGGCCTCAATAATTTCTTCTTTCATCTCGGGGATTTCCTCAATTTTATTTTTCAAAGTTGGTATTGCTTCTGATATTTCATTGATACCGAATTGAGGTCTTAAAAGTAAATCATGAAGTTTACAACCATGCTTTAATTCAGAAGAGTTGATAGATTGTAAGAAAGCGTTTATATGAGCAGGTTTTATTGAATATTCTTGTACAAAAGATAGAAGTTTATTAATATTTTCTTTCTTGTAATTTAGCAAATCAACTCTTTCTTTTTTAACTAAACCGATTTTATCAGCTTTAGGTGTCAAACGCATATCAGCATCATCCTGACGTAAGATTAATCTGTATTCAGCCCTTGAAGTGAACATTCTGTAGGGTTCATCAACCCCTTTAGTTACTAAATCATCGATTAACACCCCAATATATGCTTCGTTTCTTCCTAGCAAAAATACATTTCCACCATGACAATTAATATGTGCATTAATACCTGCTATCAAGCCTTGACCTCCGGCTTCTTCGTATCCGGTGGTTCCATTTATCTGGCCGGCAAAGAATAGATTTTTAATAAGTTTTGTTTCTAAAGTATGTTGTAATTGGGTAGGATCGAAGAAATCATATTCGATAGCATAACCAGGTCGATATAATTGTGCGTTTTCTAAACCAGGTATCGTGTGGATTGCATTAATCTGAACTTCGAGTGGGAGAGAGGAAGAAAAGCCATTTAAGTAAAATTCGTTTGAATCGACACCTTCAGGTTCTAAAAATAATTGATGTGAAGTTTTATCGGCAAAAGTTACAATTTTTGTTTCAATAGATGGACAATATCTTGGACCAATACTTTGAATTTGTCCGTTATATAGAGGAGAATCGGAAAGTCCTGTCCTCAAAACCTCATGAGTTTCTTCATTGGTATAAGTTATCCAGCAACTCATTTGTTTCAAATTACGTCGAACATCTTTCAGAAATGAAAACTTATGAAAATCATTTTCTCCTATTTGTTCTGAGGTTTTACTAAAATCAATTGTTCTTCCATCAATTCGACAAGGAGTGCCGGTTTTCATTCTGTCGGTTAAAAAACCAAGAGATTTTAATTGTTCCGTTATTCCAAATGATGCGGGTTCGGAAATTCTCCCACCAACTATCTGATTTTTGCCAATATGTAATAAGCCACTTAAAAATGTTCCTGCAGTAAGAACGACTGATTTTGCTCTGATTGAAATACCCAATCCGGTAATAACTCCACAAACAGTATTACTTTCTATAATCAAACTCTTAACTGTATCCTGCCAAATAAATAAATTTGGAATTGAACCTAATGTTTTAATCCATTCCTGGATAAATTGATGACGGTCACTTTGAGATCGTGGACTCCACATGGCTGGTCCTTTTGATCTGTTAAGCATTCTGAACTGAATTGCACTCCTATCAGTAACAATCCCCATATTTCCGCCAAGCGCATCAATTTCTCTAACTATTTGTCCCTTTGCAATACCACCAACGGCAGGATTACAACTCATCTGACCAATCTTATTCATATCCATGGTGATGAGTAATGTTTTTGAACCCATATTTGCAGCAGCACTTGCAGCTTCATTGCCGGCATGACCGGCTCCAATTACAATAACGTCGTATTTAAAATCCATTTTATTTAAAATCTTATGCAAAAATAACGAAATAATAGGGAATAATGTTGAGTTTTTTCAATCAATGACTCATTTAACAATTTATTGCTACAGTTTTCTGTCATTTTGACAGAGATATGCTCTGGCATTTTATTTGAAAAGAGCATAATCCGAAATTTAACAATTTAATAAATTATGCCTATGTCTAAAGGAACTATTGGGGTTACAAGTGATAATATTTTCCCCGTCATCAAGAAATTCTTATACAGCGATCACGAGATTTTTTTGCGTGAATTGGTTTCAAACGCAGTTGATGCCACACAAAAACTTAAAACACTTTCATCTGTAGGAGAATATAAAGGAGAGCTTGGAGAATTAAAAGTAAGAGTTGATGTAAACAAAAAAAAGGGAACAATAACCATTTCCGATAATGGAGTAGGAATGACCTCTGATGAAATTGAAAGATACATCAATCAGATTGCTTTTTCAGGTGCAGAAGAGTTTTTGGAAAAATACAAGAATGATGCTCAATCTATCATTGGCCATTTTGGTTTAGGATTTTATTCATCATTTATGGTTTCCAAAAAGGTAGAGATATTTACTTTGTCACACAAAGAAAATTCTGTTGCACAACATTGGTCGTGTAAAGGAGATCCTGAATACATTCTGGAAGAAACTATTAAAAGTGAAAGAGGAACCGATATTGTTCTGCACATTGATGATGACAATAAAGATTTTCTGGAAGAAAGTAAAATCAAGGAATTACTAACTAAGTACTGTAAGTTTTTGCCAATTGAAATAGTCTTTGGAAAAGTTAAAGAGTGGAAAGATGGAAAAGAAGTAGAAACAGAAAAAGATAATATCATCAACAATACACAACCGGCATGGACAAAAAAACCTGCGGATTTAAAAGATGAAGATTATGCAACATTCTATAAGGATCTTTTTCCATTTAGTGAAGAACCACTCTTCCATATTCATTTGAACGTTGATTATCCGTTTAATCTTACAGGAATTCTATATTTTCCTAAAATTAAAAACAATATTGAGCTTCAACGAAACAAAATCCAGCTATACTGCAATCAGGTTTTTGTGACAGATCACGTTGAAAACATTGTTCCTGAATATTTAACACTCTTACATGGAATAATCGATTCCCCGGATATTCCGTTAAATGTTTCAAGAAGTTATTTGCAAAGTGATGCTAATGTAAAGAAAATTTCTGGTCACATTACCAGGAAAGTTGCTGACAGATTATCTGAAATATTCAAAAATGACAGAAATCAATTCGAAGAGAAATGGGATAATTTGAAGATATTTATCCAGTATGGAATGCTCACTGAAGAGAAGTTTTATGAAAAAGCTGAGAAGTTTGCGTTATTCAAGAATATCGAAGGAAAAGCATTTACTTTCGAAGAATACAAAGATTTTATAAAAGAAAATCAGACCGATAAGAATGGTGATTTGATTTATTTATATACAACCAATAAAAATGAACAATACAGTTATATCCAACATGCAAAAGATAAAGGTTATGATGTATTGCTTTTAGATGGTCAGCTGGATACTCATCTGGTAAATCAATTGGAACAAAAATGGGAGAAATCACGTTTTGTTCGCGTAGATGGTGATGTAATTGATAAACTTGTTGTAAAAGAGGAAGCAAGCAAAGTGGAATTGTCTGATAATCAAAGAGATGAGCTTTCTTCGATTTTTAAATCACAGATACCTTCCATTGAAAAAACAGATTTTATCGTAACATTCGAACATTTAACTCCTTCAATTAATCCGGTTTTGATAACACAAAATGAGTTTATGAGGAGGATGAAAGAAATGTCGTCACAGCAAGGCGGTATGATGAGTTTTTATGGTGAAATGCCGGATTCATATAATCTTGTTATAAATACAGCCCATCCATTAATATCTCAGTTATTAAAGAAGCAGGATGATAATCTGTCTGAACAACTAAGCGCACTATACACAGATATAAATAAAAATAAACAGATTCAGACGAGCTTGCAGGAATCACAAAAAGATAAGAAGGTTGAAGAGATTCCTTCAGACGAAAAAGAGCAACTTGAATCAATTAATCTACAAATCAAAACTGCTGAAGCTCAAAAATTGAGTCTTTTAGAGTCTTTTGCTTCAGAAACTAAACAGGTAAAACAATTAATTGATTTGGCTTTACTGGCAAATAATATGTTGAAAGGAGAAGCGTTGGCGAATTTCGTAAAGCGAAGTGTTGAATTAATGTAAAAGAAAAATTATATTTAATGATTAACCGGTAGATCCAATTTAAGGACTCTACCGGTTTTTTTATTATGTGATTTCCGTTTGGATACCCGAATTTCTAATTTTAAAATTTTGAAAATCTCCATTTTAGAACGCTCTATAGTTGACATTTATTATCATAATTTTTTTTGCAAGTTAGTTAGGTCTACTCTTCAGGAATTGTTTTACATTTCATTATTCCACTAATGTTGTTTTAAACGACATTTATTCAGTTATCCAAATTGATACACATATTAGTATTTAATGAATTTGCAGTGAAGAATACTAATTATATTATAAACCACTAACTTTATTCCACATATTCCGATTATTTTTATTATTTTTGTGCCGTTTTTCTTACAAATTATAATCATGTTGCAACTGGAACAACTTATACCAGCTTCCGAATGTACAAATATTGATGCTGTTCGTGAGCAAATTGATTTGATTGATGCTGAGATAATTTCTTTATTTGCTTTAAGAAATAAATACGTTCATGAAATCGTACGATACAAAAGTGATGAAGAAAGTATCATTGCCATCAATCGTAAAAATGAAGTTATCAAACAGAGAGGTGAATGGGCTCTTCAGAATGGATTAAATAAACAGACTTTTGAAGATATTTACAGAATATTGATTGATTCTAATATACAAGTAGAAATGGAGTTATTAAACAAAAAACAATAGCATGTACAAGAAGGATATTAAAGTAATGGACTGTACAATCAGAGATGGTGGTCTGATGAATAAATGGCAGTTTAATGATGATTTCGTAAAAGGAGTTTATGATGCTTGTGTTGAAGCAGGTGTTGATTATATGGAGATTGGCTACCTGAGTAGCGAAAAAGCATTCGATCGCAAGGTTTATGGTCCATGGAAATTTTGTGCCGATAAAGATTTAAGAAGAATTGTAGGGGAAAACAAAACCAATCTTAAGTTATCGGCCATGGCTGATATTGGAAGAATAGATTTAAATGACATACCTGCTGCATCTGAAAGTTTACTTGATATGATTCGGGTTGCATGTTATGTTCATCAGGTTGACAAGGCCATTGAATTGGCGCATCATTGTATGGATAAGGGTTATGAGACAACAATCAATTTAATGGCTGTTTCCAAAGTTAATGAAGTAGAACTCGATGAAGCACTTAAAGATATTGCAGCATCCAGAGTACCAGTGTTTTATGCAGTTGATAGCTTTGGAAGTATGTATGTGGAATCTGTTCAATATCTTGTAAGAAAATATACTGAAGCATTACCAGGAAAGGAAATCGGTATTCACGCACATAATAATATGCAGTTGGCAATGTCGAATACAGTGACTGCCCTGATGGAAGGTTGTACCATGCTTGATGCCACTTTACTTGGCTTAGGACGCGGTGCAGGTAATTGTCCTATAGAAATCCTTATCGCATTCCTAAAAAACCCAAAATACCGTCTTTTACCGCTTATTAAAGCAATTCAGGATTATGTTCA
>JBILFS010000100.1:0-6895 GCA_044351455.1 Paludibacter sp.
CATCCAATGCAAAATGAAATTGACTGGGGATATCACATACCTTACCTGATTACTGGTGCTATGAATGAACATCCACGTACTGGTATGGACTGGATGGAATCAGAACAGAAGAATGATTTTGTGACATTTATGAAAAAAATGCACGATTACGAAAATCTGGATTAAAAAGACATTCCGCTTTCGAGGCGTGAAGCATCCATCCGTAATAAAATAAAAAGCATAATCGTGAATCCCCACAATGAAGAGCCTCCGTAGCTAAAAAATGGAAGTGGGATTCCGATTACAGGCATCAGTCCGAGTACCATTCCTACATTTATCATCAGGTGGAAAAAGAAAATGCTGGCCACACAATATGCATAAATCCTGTGAAATGCTTCTCGTTGGCGCTCTGCAATTCTGATAATTCTCATTAAAAGGAGCCAATAAATGACTAACACCAGCGTTGATCCAATAAAACCATGTTCTTCGCCAACTGTACAGAAAATAAAGTCAGTATCTTGTTCCGGGACATATTTTAGCTTGGTTTGAGTGCCATTTAAAAATCCCTTACCCAAAAAACCGCCCGAACCAATGGCTATTTTTGATTGATTTACATTATAACCTGCACCTGAAAGATCGTCTTCCATACTTAATAAAACTTTAATCCTTATTTGTTGATGAGGTTCCAGAATTTTATTAAAAAGATAATCAGAAGCATAACAAAATCCAATCGAAGCAATGCTAATGAGAATTAATAGTCCAAATTTTCTGAATCGTTTAAAGAGTTCTAAAACAGACCAATAGACTACACTTAAACCAGCAATTACTATTGCTGTAATTTCATAATTCAGAATAAACCATTGATTTATCAGCACTGAAATTACAGCAAGAATACCCACACCTGCAATCAGTAGTAATGCTTCTCTTTTGTTCCCTGTAAAAAAATACGCATAGAAAAATTGTATCAGGATAATAATCCCCATGGTGAGAACTATCCCCCAATTTCCTCTGTCTGGTGCAATTGGTTCAATACTAAACCTGATAACTGTAATAAAAAGAATAATTAAAAGGGCTACAAGCAACAGAACAATACCTTTCATTCCTTCTCTGTACAACATAAACATAAATGCTATAAAGATCAAAGCGGATCCTGTTTCCTTTTGAAGTATAATCAGGCTGAATGGGATAAGAATTATAATTATTAAAGGAACTAAATCTTTCCAGCTGCGAATCTTATAATTATACCGACTCATGAATTTTGCAAGAGCAAGGGAAGTAGCCATTTTTGCAAGTTCAGCAGGTTGAAAACTTACCGGACCTATTACAAGCCAGGAGCGCGAACCCTTGATATCAGGAGCAATAAAAATAGTTAAAATCAATAATAGGATGATGGCAAAGTAGATAAAATAACCAAAATAATTGAATATTCTATGATCGAGAAGCAATATGACACCACCAAGGGCAAATGCTGTAAGAATCCAGACAAACTGTTTTCCGGCTCTGTGTTCAAAATCGAATATTGAACCTTCAAAGTCAAACTCATAGCTTGCGCCATAGATACTTATCCATCCCATAAATACAAGGACTATGAAGTAAAACACCGTAGTCCAATCGAGTGAATATTGAATACTAACGTTCCTTGACATGTATATTTGTAATTGTTTTAGATACCCTTTCTTCGAGTTCTATACGTTCAATTTTTCCTTTTAAATATTGTTCTACTAACAGACTGAAAATAGGTGCCGCATAAACAGATCCAAACCCTGCATTTTCAATAACAACAGCAACAGCAATTTTTGGATTTTCTCTCGGAGCATAACCAACGAAAAATGAGTGGTCTTTGCCTCTGTTTTGCACAGTACCGGTTTTTCCGCACATATTTATACCTTCAATTCTTGATGCTCTCGCTGTACCAAATTCAAATACACGGGACATACCTTCAATAACAATTGGATAATATTTCTTATCCACTTTAACCTGATGGATTTTTGTTTTCATGGAATCTGTTCTTACAAGATGAGGCGTAATATAATAACCCTGATTTGCAATTGCAGCCATAGATGTAGCTAATTGTAAAGGAGTTACAAGGACCTCACCCTGACCAATTGAATTAGACCTGATGGTAATTGCTCTCCAACCTGTTACCGATTTATAAACTTTATTATAGAATTTCTGAGTTGGAATATAACCTCTGGATTGTTCATAAATATCCCCATCTTTAAATTTTTCTGCCAAACCAAAACTTTTAGCTTTATCAACCCAAATATCGTAATTATTCCTGAAAATCTCATTTTTTGGGCCGTAACCATCTCTTTCAATCGTACTTCGATATGCATGCCAAAAATAGGGATTACAGCTTTGTTCAATAGCATTTAATAAATTTACAGGAGAACCATGATGATGTGTACATTTAATAGGGGATGAACCCGGGCCTGAGCAGGAAAATATTGTTTTTTCATTGATTCCACCCATTTCCAGACAAATCAAAGCCTGAATCGGTTTAAAGGATGATCCGGGTGAGTAAATGCCCTGCGTAGCCCTGTTCATTAATGGTTTTGTGGGGTCATTAAGCAAATCATTATAATTTTTCGATCTTTGTCTTCCAACCAGCAGCGATGGATTAAATGTTGGGTTTGAAATCATCGCCAGAATTTCTCCGGTTTTAGGCTCTATTGCCACAATACTTCCCACTTTTCCTACAATCAGTTTTTCTCCTAAAATTTGAAGATCAATATCAAGTGATAGGGTGAGGTTTTTTCCGGCTTTTGGAGCAATATCCTTTTTACCATTCTCATACTTCCCTTTAATTCTGCCTCTTGAATCCCTGAGGAGGATTTCAAACCCTTTTTCGCCTCTCAAAACCTTTTCGTAAGTATATTCAATGCCATCTCTTCCAGTGAAATCACCTTGTTTATAATAAGAATCATTTTCAATCTTTCTTTTGGATACCTCACCAATACTACCTAAAACATGAGCAGCGACCGGATAAGTATATTCACGCAAAGTTCTGTTCTGGATATAAAAACCAGGAAATTTATACATATATTGCTGAATGGTAGCAATATCTTCAATATCCAATTGGGTTAGAAAAATCTGAGGAGTATAAGATGAATAACCCAGATTCTTTTTCCGGTCTTTGATTTCAGCAATTCTTTCAATGAAAAACTCTTTATTGATTTTTAAAGCATTACAAAAAGCCATTGTGTCGAGATTATGTATCTCTCTCATAATTAATGCAATATCATATGCAGGCTTATTATATACCAATAATTTATTATTTCTATCGTATAACAATCCTCTTGGAGGATAAATAGTTTTATTTAGAAATGCATTACTTTCAGCACCTTCTTTATATTTTGTTTCAAGAATTTGCAAGACAAACAACCGTATGATGTAAATTACAACAAAGGTGGTTATGATTCCGGAAATGACCCATCTTCGATTTTGAAGTGTATCGTTAACCATATATTATTTTCTTACAAATGATTGAATAGCCAGAATAATCAGAATTGTAATCAGTGAATTTATTAAAATCCTGAATATTGTTTCACCAAAATTGATAAAACTAAAAACTTCCAGCATGAATAAAGCTGTATGATGAATTAAAATCAATAAAGCAATTGAACTGATAAAAGGAACCACACCAAAAGAATGAAATGATGGAGTAGGATTTGCACCCTCTTCAATTGAAGTAAAAATATTAAAAACCGGATATCTTAAAAAAGCAATTAAAACAGTTGAAAAAGCATGTAATCCGGGTGTATTAGAGAAAATGTCAATCAGTAATCCTGTACCAAATGCCATAAACAAAGTAATCCATCGTGGAAACCTAAATGGCAATAGCAAAATAAACAAGACGTAAATATAAGGATTTACATATCCTAAAAATCTGACATTATTCAGAATGAAAATCTGAACTAAAATCAGAATGACAAAACGAAGCAAATTTTGAAGAAAAATAATCATTGTTCTATGGGATTTTCCAGGTTTTTTTGTTCGTTTAAATTTGCATAATTAATAACCTTCACATAGGAAAGTGTTTTAAAATTTACTGCAAGTTTCACTTTTATCCGGTAATAAGGATCGCTTTCTTTGATATTAAAATCTTCAATTCTACCAACCAAAACTCCTTCAGGGAAAGAATGTGTATAGCTTGTTGTAACGAGGGAATCACCCAATGAGAACTGAACATGACGAGCAATATCCTTTAAATTTGCATATCTGTAATCGCCACCATCCCATTGCAATGGACCTGAATAGTTGTTTTTTATAAATTTTGTGCTGATTTGAATTTTTGGATTCAGGACGGGAATAACAACTGAGAATTTTTCAGAAACATTTGAAATAATACCAACGACCCCATCTTCATTAATTACCCCCATATCCTGTTGTATGCCATCTCGTTTTCCTTTATTCAAAGTAATGTAATTCAGAATTTTGTTTGTGGAATTACTAATTACTTTTGCATTGATATAACTGATTTCCTTTTCAGGGTCAATAAATGAATTGGAATTAGTTGAATCCTGCTGTAAAGGTCTATAAGTGCTTAACTGATTCTCAAGGGCAGTTAATTTGTTTTTTAAGGCAACATTTTCCTGCGCTAACCCTTCATTTAAAGAGTTCAAATAAAAATACCCGTAGAAATTACTGCTGAAGTTATACAAAGATGCAGTAATAGAATTTCCTGAGGATAAAATAATGCTCTGTGGATAATTGCTGTTTCTGACAATTAATCCGATGGAAATTATTTCAAGGAAAAGAAATAATATCAATACACTATATTTGATAATAAAAGAAAAAAGCTTCCTCATTTTTATAAAAAACCGGCATATCAAATAATTCTGATATACCGGTGAAATTTAAAATTACCTGATCAGGAATGAAAATCTGTCAACATTTTTAAGTGCTATTCCTGTTCCACGGGCAACAGCTCTCAATGGATCATCAGCAATATGGAATTTAATGTTGAGTTTATCTGTTAATCTTTTATCTAAACCACGTAAAAGGGCACCACCACCGGCAAGATAAATACCTTTTTCAACAATATCAGCATACAATTCCGGAGGTGTTTGTTCCAGAGCACTTAAAATGGCTGCTTCAATCTTAGAAATCGATTTTTCAAGGCAATGAGCAATTTCCTGATAAGATACCGGAACCTCCATAGGTAGCGCTGTCATACGGTTAGGACCACGAACGATATAATCTTCGGGAGCATCTTCCAGATCTGTAAGTGCAGCACCTACATTTATTTTGATCATTTCAGCAGTTCTTTCCCCAACTTTGATATTATGCATACGGCCCATATATTCAACAATATCAGCAGTTAAGTCATCGCCTGCGATTCTTATAGATTTGTTTGATACAATACCACCAAGCGAAATAACTGCAATTTCGGTTGTTCCACCACCAATATCAACAATCATACAACCTGTGGGTGCTTCCACATCAATGCCAATGCCAATAGCTGCAGCCATAGGTTCATAAATCATATAAACTTCACGACCGCCTGCGTGCTCTGATGAGTCTCGTACAGCACGAATTTCAACCTCTGTACTTCCGGAAGGAATGCATATTACCATTTTCAGTGAAGGAGTGAAAAGATAATTCTTTGTAGGAATCATTTTAATCATACCCCTTATCATAAGTTCAGCCGCATAGAAATCAGCAATAACACCATCACGCAAAGGGCGAACAGTACGTATTCCTTCATTTTCTTTGCCCTGCATTTGCCTGGCTTTTTCGCCAATTGCAATCAGTTTGTCGGTTCTTCTGTCGAGTGCAACCACGGAGGGTTCGTCAACAACTATTTTATCGTTATAAATTATGATTGTATTGGCTGTACCAAGGTCAATAGCAATTTCCTGAGTAAATGAAAAGAGTCCCATATGTTTAATGTTTAAAATGTCTGAATCCTGTTGTTACCATTGATAAACCCTTCTGATTACAAGTATCAATAGAGTCCTGATCTTTAATTGATCCTCCGGGTTGTATAACTGAACTGATACCAGCTTCAGAAGCAATCTCTACACAATCGGGGAAAGGGAAAAATGCATCAGAGGCCATAACTGCACCATTCAGGTCAAAGTTGAATGATCGAGCTTTAGTTATAGCTTGTTGAAGAGCATCAACCCTGGATGTTTGTCCAACGCCACTTGCACACATTTGTTTGTTTTTGGCAAACACAATGGCATTGGATTTCGTGTGTTTTACGATTTTATTCGCAAATAGCAAATCTTCAATTTCCGAATCAGTTGGAGATAATTCAGTAACAACTTTGAGATTATCAGAAGTTTCAGTCATATTATCTTTATCCTGAACCAAAACGCCATTTAAAAGGGATCTGAATTGCGTATTTTTAACCTTATTATCTTTTAAGATAAGAATGATGCGGTTTTTCTTTGAAGTCAGTATTTCAAGCGCTTCCAAATCATAATCCGGAGCAATAATTACTTCAAAGAATAATTTATTAATTTCAGCTGCAGTTTCTTTATCAACAACAGCATTAGTAATTAGCACACCACCAAATGCAGAAACAGGATCACCTGCAAGTGCATCGTTCCAGGCATCAACTAAAACAGGACGTGATGCGATACCACAGGCATTGTTATGTTTCAGGATAGCGAATGTAATATCTTCAAAATCATTAATCAAATTTACAGCAGCATCAATATCAAGTAAATTGTTATATGAAATTTCTTTACCCTGAATTTGTTCAAACATCGCTTCGAAATTTCCGAAATAGATTCCTTTCTGATGAGGATTTTCACCATATCTCAAAATTTTCGCGTCATTTTCAGTACATCTGAATGCCGATATTTCATCTTTATCAAAATAATTGAAAATAGCAGAATCGTATGCCGAAGAAACACTGAACGCTTCTTTTGCAAACCATCTTCTTTCCTCAAAAGTAGTTTCG
>JBILFS010000330.1:0-3241 GCA_044351455.1 Paludibacter sp.
CATACTGTGCCTGAGAAGCTACAATAACAACATCCCTGAAGTTTTTCGCTGCAGCTCTGATTAGAGAAATACCACCGATATCAATCTTTTCAATCACGGTTGGTTCATCAGCGCCTGCAGCTACAGTAGCCTCAAATGGGTATAAATCAACAATTACAAGATCGATTTCAGGAATTTCATATTGAGAAAGTTGTTCATTATCACTTGCCAGTTCTCTTCTTGAAAGAATACCACCAAAAACCTTAGGATGAAGAGTTTTAACACGACCTCCCAGAATTGATGGATAACCGGTCAAATCTTCAACAGCATGACAAGGAATGTTTAATGATTCAATAAACGATTGAGTTCCTCCTGTTGAAATAAATTCCACACCTTCTTCATGTAATTTCTGAATAATAATATCGAGTTTATCTTTATGATAAACAGATACTAAAGCCCTTTTAATTCTCTTTTTCTCCATTTTTATGTAATTAACTTTATAAGACTGCAAAGCTACAAAAAAAGTGTCAGTTATTAAAATATAAGAATGTAAGCTTTCTTTCCTTTTTATTTAAAAATTGTTACTTATATAAACACATATAAGGAACGTCTGAATCACATTTTACATTGAATCTTATATCTTTTGCGACTTCAAAACTTTCATTTTTCGCATAAGGTACCCATTCGCTTTCATTTGGCTGTTTAACTAAGAGGACTCCAGAAATAACTGTCATGATCTCAATAGTGGTAGTCCCGAATTCATATTCACCGGCTTTCATAACACCTAAAGTTGCATTTCCATCAACGGAATCAAAGGCAATGGAAACTACTTTCCCATCAAAATACTGATTTGTTTTAAACATTTTTTTTAATTTGGTTATAAGGTGCAAATTTAATTCAAACCTTTCAAAATGTTTACATGGAAATTAATATTTATCTGCACAAACCAAAAAAAGAACTGAAAGTATCATAGTTTTATATTGAACATTGTGAATGTCATAGGCTCAGTGGTAATATTTATTGAATTTTCTGTAACTTTCAATTCAGTTTTTTTTAGTTGAATATTGTCAGGATTATCCAGGGTATTTTCAATATCCAAATCTGCACTTTCAAGCAAAGTTTTTATTGCGGTTTTTTCACCCTTTTTCAATCCGTTCAGAGTAATAACGATATTTTTCTTTTCTGATGATGTATTGGCAATTTTAACAACGATTTCCTTTTTAATATCGTCGATAACTGCGGATGCAAAAATGCCATTCTGACCAGTAAGAGCTTCTTTTCCTGATAAAGTTTTGAGCACGCGAGTGCCTTTATTCTCGCCGTAAAGCTGTTGTACCAGATAATTGACAGAACGAACACTTCTCAGATTATCAAACCAGATTAAATCAGGTTTCCATTGCCATCCTTCGACATGGGCAAAAAGCGGCGCATAAGTAGACATATGAACAATGTCGGCATTACGTTCCAGTCCGGTCATGAAAACAGCTCCGGTGTTAGTTTGTGGGGCAAAAAGATGAAATAATCAGGATTTTGATTATATTTGCCTTTAAAAAAGGATATGTTAAAAAAATTCTCAAAAGCTTTCTGGGTCGCCAATGGGGTAGAACTCCTTGAACGATTGGCATATTATGCCGTTTTTATTGTAATTACACTTTATCTTTCGAATGTTTGGGGTTTCTCCGATGTTGAAGCCGGAATTATTTCAGGTGCATTTTCTGCCACCTTATATCTCCTTCCCACCTTTGTAGGGGCATATGCCGACAAAATTGGTTTCAGATCATCCATCATTCTGGCTTTCCTGCTTTTAACACTTGGTTATGGTGGACTCGGACTACTCCCTACACTTCTTGAAGGAGCCGGACTTGTTAGTTATGATATGGTTACAACTTTTAATGGTCTTGAAACAAGTTCGATGAGATGGTCTATAGTACCGGTACTGATTTTAATTGTTATCGGAGGGTCTTTTATTAAAGCAGTCATCTCCGGAACTGTCGCCCGTGAAACAACCGCTGAAAACAGAGCATCAGGATATTCAGTTTTTTATATGATGGTAAATATCGGTGCTTTTACCGGAAAAACAGTTGTCGATCCCCTCAGAAGAAGTATGGGAGATCAGGGATTGGTTTATCTCAATTATTTTTCTGCGTTTATGACTTTAGTCGCATTGATAGCGGTAATCATGTTATATAAATCAACAGTTACTGCAGGCAAAGGAAAAAGTTTCAGAGAAATTGGCATGGGACTTATCAAAGTCATGTCAAATGTCAGATTATTAATCCTGATACTGATCATCAGTGGTTTTTGGATGATTCAGGGACAGATGTATGCCACAATGCCAAAATATGTAATCAGAATGATTGGGGAGGAAGCTTCTCCGGGTTGGTATGCGAATGTGAATCCATTCGTGGTGTTTCTTCTGGTTAATTTTGTAACATCATTTATGAAAAAAAGAACAGCTCTTACTTCAATGACGATTGGAATGCTGATTATTCCCGTTTCAGCTTTGGTGATGGCAGGTGGCACTTTGGTTGGAGCAGAACCGATATTGGGGATGCATCCTGTTGCATTTATGATGATTGTCGGCATTGCAATGCAAGCAGTTGCTGAGTGTTTTATATCGCCCCGTTTCCTTGAATATTTTTCATTGCAGTCGCCGAAAGGAGAAGAAGGATTATACCTCGGGTTTAGTCATTTGCACTCTTTTTTCTCCTATTTATTTGCATTCGGACTTTCCGGATTTCTATTGGAGAAATATTGTCCTGATCCAAAAACATTTGTATCTCATGAAGCCTGGGCTGAAGCTTCAGTGAATGCACATTATATCTGGTATTACTTTGTTGCAATCGGAGTCGTTTCAGCAATTGCACTCCTCGTTTATGGCTATTTAACAAAAAAAGCAGATTTAAAAAAGCTTTCTTAAGAAAATATTAAAAAAAAACAGGCTGCAAACTTGCATTTTAAAAGTTCTGTGATTAGTTTTGTAATTATTTCAAAAGACTTGTTTTTATGATTTTAGATCCAAACAGCGGGAGAATCCTTTATCCCGAAGAATCTCTTTTAAAGGAACTGTCGGGTCATTCGAAATTGACTATTGGACTTCCACGTGAAGATCAATCGACAGAGACAAGATTAGCACTAACACCGGAAGGCGTTGCAATCGTAACTGAAGAAGGACACAGGGTTATATTGCAAAGAGGAGCAGGACAGGCCATGTCTTATACCGACTTGCAATATTGTGATGCCGGGGCAGAAATTGTAGATA
>JBILFS010000259.1:0-3838 GCA_044351455.1 Paludibacter sp.
TACCCGGCTCAGCGACTTAATATTTTGCGGAGCTATTCGCAAAATCCTTATCCGGCAATATTAAAAATGGAAGCCGAAACATGCGATGATTATTCTGATTTAACAGTTGGAAACAGCGGAGGAACATTTTTACACATGGGCGATTTAGACGTTGCCAAATGTTCTGATTTACGAACCGGTTGGCTCGTTACCGCAACACAGCCGGGTGAATGGTTGCAATGGCGCGACATCCCGCTTTTCCCTAATACAAAATTTCAACTCCGGTATAAATCCACAACTACTGCAAACATAAGTGTTGAGATTGGAGGAAATGTTATTGCAACTACCACATTACCAGCAACGAATGGATTGTGGTCGACTGTAAATGCCGGAAATTATACCTGGGATGCCAACAGCATTCGTACGGTACGTTTAAATATCATTTCGGGAACTCCGGATATTAATTACCTGACTCGCATTGCTGTAACAGCGAATCCGGTAAGTTCAGTAAGCATTTCACCCGCAACATACACGCTTGCAAAGGGCGATTGGCATGATTTTTCGGTATCATTTACGCCTGTTAATGCTGAGAACAAATTGCTTTCATGGGTTTCTGACAATCCAAAAGTGGCTATTGTCAATGCTGAAGGCAAAGTAACTGCAGTGAATCCCGGCACAGCCAAAATTTGGGCAATAACGCATGATGGCGAAAAAACTGCTTCGTCAATCGTTACTGTAACCGGTACAATTTATTTAGATGAGTGTGATGTAATCACAGGCTGGACTTCTTCGCAAACTTTAACACTAAATACTACCGACAAACAACAAGGTACAGCATGTATTGAATTTACCGGAAGTACAACCGACGAGTTCAGGAAAGTGTTTTCCCCTGCATTTTATTCCGGAACAACGGTTGCCAACGGTGCTCTCAGGTTTTGGTATTATGTGTCGGATGTAACCAAATGTGGTCCTATTCGTGTAGAATTGGGAAGTGCCGGACGGGCTGATGTGAATGAATATAGCTGGAGACTTTCCAACCTGAACAATGGCTGGAATTTAATAAATCTTCGAATGAATGCTGCCGATAAGGTAGGAGTATGCGATTTAAATGCCATCAACTGGTTTAGGATTTACGATTCCAAATCGGGCTCCATAACCACGCGTATCGATGGTTTAGAAGTTTATAATGCTGATGCAAGTGCTATTGATGAAATCAAATCTTACGATAATGAAGTGTTGGTTTTTCCAAATCCGGTAAAAGATCTGTTGAATATTCAATTACTCTCAGGATTTCAAGAAAATATCAACATTAGCTTGTTTGATGCCAGTGGCAAAATTGTTTTGCAAAAAAATGACTATAACAGCTCTGGCTTCCAAACTGATGTAAGCAAATTGAATAATGGCTTGTATTTGCTGAAAATTACATTTGAACAAAAAAGCGTTACGAGGAAAATTAGTATTCAAAAATAAAGCATACTACAAAAAGGCGATTTAACATATTAGTAATCAGAACAAAACAATGTTGACTTTTACAAACCAGGTAACAACCTTTTAAAAGATTTGATGCAATTCACAAGAAGCATTTTTTCAGATAAATTATCGGAAGAAATGCTTCAATCGACAAACTATGAAACACAAATTTTTGCATTAAATGTATAACCAGATTCCTTTTACGAAACAAACATTACGTTTATTCTCGACATATTGGCAGAAAGCAGTCCTTTGGTTCGGGCTTACATTACATTCAATTCCGTAATCGATGGTGGTGCAGAAGCTTTCAGCACTCTGAATTTAAGTTTTGAAGTTCTGTATTCCGTGGGAAAATGGATCACTTTACAATCTCCCATGCTTACCTCACTCATGTAAATTGTTTTCCAGGCATCATTAACCCGGATATCAATGCAGTATGACTGAATTCTGTTGGTACGGAATGTAGAAAAACCATCTCCGGGATTTTTCCTGATATCAGGATGTTCAAAAATTGAAATTTTATTAAATGGTTGATTTTCGTCCAGGTTAATTTCCAAAACGGCAAGCGTATCAGCTGCTGCCCAACGGGTTTGCATACCGCCATCAACAGCCAGATGTGCTCCAAATTGCAAATTATCGGCATTCAAAACAGAAGATGCCTGCGAAGTAGCATTTATCGAAATAAATTTCCTGTTTCGGGGCAATGGCTTATTCTTTTTGATACCCAATTTTTTTGCCAACGCAATAATGGCATTCGCTTCGTGTTCACGAATTTGACCGGTTTGGTCGGGCGGAATATTTACCACAAGTGTATTATCATTATCTGTACACCAATAAAACAACTCTTCCAATTCGTCTAAATCACGTACCGGAATCAACTCTTTTTTCTGAAACCAGTTCCATCGGTTACTCAGGCAAATGGTATGCTCAAAAGGCATGTAATACGATTCTCCGTTGTGCAAATACTGCTTTTTATCAGCTTTGTGTGCGATTTTCGGATCCCACAGTCTGAAATCACCCGGAAAATATTGAAAGGTATATTTATTATCCACAACCATGGAATCGGGCAACGCAAATTTCCTGCTGCCAGGTTCAATGGCAATGGTGTGATTTACACCCACAGCACAATATGGCTGGAGTTTTTTTACATGTTTATATAGTCTATCTAAGTCCCAATCAACCACTTTTCTGTCCCAACCGCCATCGAACCAAAGTTCACAAATCTGACCATAGTTAGTTAACAGTTCTGTGAGTTGATTTGTCATATAATCCACGTATTTTGATTTGTCGGGGTCTTTGTACGAAGGTTCGTGCCTGTCCCAAAGCGAATAATAAACGCCAAACTGCAAACCATATTTTTTACAAGCTTTCGATACTTCTGCCACCACATCCGTTTTCACGGGCGACGAAGCCACATCATATTCGGTGTATTTACTATCCCACAGGCAAAAGCCATCGTGATGTTTGGTAATCAACAGCACATATCGGAATCCGGCGTCTTTGGCTACACGCACCCATTGGTCACAATCTAAGTTCGTTGGATTATAAAGCGAAGCAGGCGTTTTTCCGTCGGACCATTCGAGATTGGAAAAGGTGTTTACACCAAAATGCACAAACATGCCATACCCGCGTTTAATTAGCAATTCCTGCGTTTTGTTGGGTTTATTGGATGGTGTAATAAGTTGAGCGGTTGCAACTTGAAATGCAAGAAACAGGAACGCGAATGATAGTTTGAATGTTTTCATATTGATAATATTTCTGTTCTTTAACCACTTAAATGGAAAAAGAGAATGCTTAGTCTTCTTATTGATACACCCGCACATAATCCACTTCGTACTTTATCGGAAATTTCCCATCGTCGGGCGTACCGCCATTGGAACCCAATGCTAAATTTAAAAGTATATACATGTGCTCTTTGAACGGATTGGAGCCGTCGGCATTAATTGTTTCGCTTAGCAGAGTGGAGTTATACAGCACATCATCTAAATAAAGCCTTATTTCAGTCGGCGTCCAGTCCATGCGCCAAACATGGAATTTTTTTCCCCATTTTTTATCTTTAGCCACCAATTCCGAAAGCGGTTTTCGGAAACTATCCCAAATAGGGTTAAAGCGTCCTTTACCACCCCAGGCTACATTGGCAAGAACGGTTGCTTTGCCCTCGTGACGATAAAATTCCATCATGTCGATTTCGCCACAGGCAGGCCATTCCCTACCCGATCCGAGTAACCATATCGCCGGCCACGAGCCCATAGTGGTGTCGATCCGTGCTCGCACTTCGAAGCGACCGTACAACCACGATTTCTTTTTGGAAGTAGTAATACTTGCAGCAGTATATTGGACAAATTCACGGTTTGCTCGCCAGTCTTTGCTGTTGGCTACAAAATTTGGA
>JBILFS010000175.1:0-5064 GCA_044351455.1 Paludibacter sp.
CACTGACTTATAAAAACAGGACAGTAGTATTCCAGTAATGCGTTGGTTTATTTATCTTTCTTATAACGGAACTGCTTATCACGGATGGCAGTATCAACCCAATGGTGTTTCTGTTCAGGAGCTTCTTGAACAGGCATTAAGTACGGTTTTAAGAGAGAAAACAGTTGTAACGGGTGCGGGCAGAACTGATTCAGGAGTACATGCTGCCATGATGGTTGCCCATGTGGATATAAATAATATCCCCGATGATGATGTTCCCGCATTTGTCAAAAAACTCAATAGCATTCTGCCCAAAGATATTGCTGTACATCAGATGCTTCCGGTAAAGGAGGATGCCCATGCGCGTTTCGATGCCACATCCAGAAAATACGAATACAGAATCTTCTTCGGAAAAAGTGTTTTCAAAGGAAAGCTGGCAACCAGGATGTATCATCCCCTGAATTTTGAACTGATGAATGAAGCTGCTGCCGAAATGTTGCGATACCGCGATTTTACTAGTTTCAGTAAATTACATACCGATGCCAGAACGAATAACTGTGTTATCACTGAAGCGTATTGGAAACAGGAGGGTGATGAGTGGGTGTTTCATATCAGAGCCGACAGATTTCTGAGAAATATGGTGCGTGCTGTTGTCGGAACACTGTTTGAAGTTGGTATACAGAAAATCACTGTAAAAGAATTTTGTGATATCATAGAAGCTAAAAACCGTTGTATGGCGGGAGTCTCGGTGCCTCCGCAGGGTTTATACCTGGTTGACATCAGATATCCCGATGAAATTTTTTTACGTTAGCCTGAAAAAATGATCCATGAGAACCTTAACAAACAAATTAAACTGAATAAATAATGTGGCTAATTTTTGCAGCTGTTTCTGCTCTTTTGCTGGGTGCTTATGATGTAAGTAAAAAGGTTTCGGTCCATAACAATGCCGTTGTGCCGGTTTTGTTGACCTCTATAATGATTTCTTCCGTTATTCTGCTTCCTTTTTTAATTGTTTCTTTAGTGCAACCGGATTTATTGCAGGATACCCTCTTTTTTGTTCCTGAGGTAGATTTCAGAACGCATTTGTTGCTGCTCTTAAAGGCAGTCATTGTGCTTACTTCCTGGTTGTTTGCTTACTTTGCGATGAAACATCTACCGCTGACTTTAGCTTCGCCCATCAAAGCAACACAGCCTATCTGGGTAGTTTTGGGTGGCGTGTTAATCTTTGGAGAAAAGTTGAACGGTTATCAGACTGCAGGTGTCATTATTACCTTGTTGTCGTTTTTCATGTTTTCGACCATCGGCAGCAAGGAAGGATTTTCATTCAGAAGCAATAAATGGATTTGGTTTATTCTGATAGCAACGCTAACAGGCGCCATCAGTGGATTGTATGATAAATATCTGCTCCGACAGATTAATCATATGGCCGTGTTGTCATATTATACTTTTTATCAGGCCATTATCATGGGGATTATTACATATTCATTGTGGTATCCTTCCAGAAAGAAAACAACACCTTTTCAAATCAGGTGGTCCATCGTTTTTATCTCGGTTTTTCTGCTTGCTGCCGATTTTGTGTACTTCTACGCCCTCACATTGCCGGATTCTTTGATATCGGTTGTAGGTACGGTAAGAAGGGCAGGAGTCGTTGTGCCATTTGTTTATGGAGCAATTGTTTTGAAGGATAAATATCTGAAGCTTAAAATGATTGATTTAATAGGTGTTTTGATAGGAATGGTATTACTCTTCCTCGGAAGCAGGTAAAAAATATGCATTCAGCTATTTGATAATTAAATTAAATATTGTAATTTTGCAAGCCCGTAAGAAATAAACAGGAAAAATAAAAAATATACAAGATATGAAAAGCGGAATTCACCCATCAAACTATCGCGTTGTCGTGTTCAAAGACATGTCAAACGGCGACGTATTTTTTTCACGTTCAACCGTAAACACCAAAGAAACTATTGAAATTGAAGGTGTTGAATATCCGGTTGTAAAACTTGAAATCTCAAGTTCATCACATCCTTTCTATACAGGTAAATCTAAACTTGTGGATACAGCAGGACGTGTTGATAAGTTCATGAATCGTTATGCAAAACGCATGGAGAAAAATAATGGCTGATAATCAGTTAAAAAAAATATAAAAGCTGCTTCGGGTTAAACTGAAGCAGCTTTTTTTATGAGATGTTTTTAATGAAATCTGAAGTTTTACGATTTCGCCGTTGTTGTCCTTTTCTTAAACTTCACCTTACTTTCTTTCAGTTTTTTATCAATCATATCAGTGATGAGTTTCCAGTAATATTCAAACATCTCGCCGATATTGTTAAAATCTTCGCGGTAAATCAAACCAACGCCCTGCGTAAATTTGGCTTCCCTGAGTTGGGCCCGGTCGATGGTATGGTTATAAACCGTAAAACGGAGTTTTCCCGATTCAATGAGTTTGTACTCCAGATCGAAGTCACCAATGAGCTTGTTTTCACTAATATTATCGTTCCTGTAACCTACTTCTCCATTGATAACCAAACGGTTGTTGGGTTGAATCAATATCTGTGCCTTGATCTCATCACTTAGTGCATCGGTTTTCTGCCAGTCGAATCCCAAAGAGAATATGTTGGAATTTAAGGTGTTTTGTATCCAGCTATTAATCTGTGCACTCGCAGTTGCTGTGGCGAAAGAGAGTCCTTCATTTACACCCACTGCGGATGCTGTCGACCGGGTATTGTCGAAGAACCGGTGAAACAACAGTAGAAACAAAATCTGTCGGTTCATCATTTCTTCTGTGTTGATAATACTCCTTACGCGGCTCTTCAGACTTTCATCGCTGGATGGAAAATCAATACCAAACTTAATCTTTGGCGTCATCAGGTCTTCTGTCAGATACAGCAGGCAATGTACCGGCACGGTCGAACGATTGGTTATTTGCTGCAGTTCTTCCTGTTCAATGATGTCGGTAAGTGATGCCGACAGGGGATAATAACCATTGATATTTACTTTAGCTCCGAAAGGATCGCCGGTCCAGGAAATGGTACTTCCCTGATTTACTTTAAATTCCTTGCGGATAACGGTCTGAAGGGTAAACAAATAGTAACCCTGATCGAGTTCCACGGTGCCATACAGTTCCACATCGGAAAAAGTATCGAACTTCACGCGGATATTTCCCCTTCCGCGACCGGTAATTTTATCTCCGGCGGATGGGTCGACCAGAATTTCCATTTCAGCTTCGGGTGTAACTTCTATCTGCATGTCAACCCTGACATTGAAATCATCGGCATTGGCAAATTTTCTTTTTTCTTCCTGATAGGTGTCGACATAGGTATTCAGTCTTTTCTCCACAAATTTGATGAAGTCACCCTCAACCACTGTGGAAGCTGTTCCCATCGACATATAACATTTGGTTTTCGGCCGTGATGTGCCGTTAACAATAATATTGGCAACATCATCATCCCCGAAAATTCTGACCAGACCACCCAGATAAGCCTTTCCGTAGAAAAATTCTTCGCTGTTATTGGCCGTGTTTAATCCCATGATATTATCGGAAGAAATCCTCATGTCATATTTCATATTAGAGAAAGTACCATCATGATTGATACTTCCGGTCAAAACAGCCTGATTCTTATCTTCGTCATACAACCTGACATAATTCAGGTCAATGCGCTTAGGTGTAAGTCTGACTCTGTCGTTAAATCTGTAAGTTGTCTGAAGCATATCAATCGTAACCTTTCCGTCATTTACCATGATGTCGCCATCAAAACGGAGTTGTTTAGTCGGACCGAAAATTCTGAAATTTCCATTTCCGTAACCGGAGAAATTGCTCGCCACACCTTCAAAATACCTATTCAGGAAGTCGGCCGGTATTTTTTTAGCATCAATCAGGATATTGAGTGAGTCCGTTTTGGGTACTAATGATCCTGTGCCGGTTGCAACAAGTTCATTTTTTTTATTGATGAAATTTCCACTCAGATTCAACTGATTTTTTTCTTTATCCCAGGTTGTTTTGATGTCGGCATCTGCAATTACCTTGTCGTTTAGAGAAAAATCGTTCACTTTCAGATTGGCCAGATAAATTGGTTCTTTTAATAAGCTGAAGAGTCTCATCTTGCCCGTGATGATACCTCCCATGTTAATCCCCTTCAGTCTGAGTAATCTCATTACATAATCAAGATTCAATTCGTTCATTTTAACAACCAAACTATCCTGCTGATTTTTAGCAATATCACCATTGATGCTGATGTATTGTTTTTTGCTTTCGAACATGAAATTATTGATTCTTATCAGACTGTCAGAATTAAAATAAATGTCTGAAGATCGAAGATTCCATACCGAATCGGAAATGATGATCTCAGTTGGATTGAGTTTTGTGTGAATCCTCAGATTTTTATCCTGTTTAAAGAATAATGTTTTTGTATCTACTTCACCGGCATTAGTCACATCCTTGTTGTTTTGCCAAATGAACTTTGCCGAAAGGGCATCTTTTACGGCATTGGCAGATAAAAACATATTGAGGACATCCTCATTTTTATCCTGCATCTGTGCCCGGCCAGTCATAACGAGCTGATCCTGTCTGTTTTCCAAACGTAAAGTCAGGTTGTCGAAAATCTGTTTATCTGTTTTAACCGTTGCAATTTTTGAATTCAGATCAATCTTCTTTTTCGCTTCATCAATCGTTCCGGTAATCGTAGTTTCTCCATCAAACTCATAGGGTAAATTCAGTACTTTCGTAATCTCATCAGTATTATTAATTGTAAGATTCACATTGACCCTGTTGTTTGTAATAATTCCATCATCCCGGGCAATAGCAGGCAGGTATTTCGATAAAACATTTCTGAAAGTCCTGCCAATCGAACTGTATTTAAAATCACCGGAAAATGCGCCATTGATAAAATCGGAACGTATACCGAAGTAGGTATTTCCCGGGTCGGTACGGGAGGTGAAAGTTAAAGAATTGCCATTCAACGTTTTGTTATCATTGGTAAAAACGATATTGTCAAATTGAATCAATCCGTTGAGGTTATCGAAATTACTTCCACTGATATTGGT
The DNA here is from genome assembly GCA_044351455.1 of Paludibacter sp. Lineage (GTDB taxonomy): Bacteria > Bacteroidota > Bacteroidia > Bacteroidales > Paludibacteraceae > Paludibacter. The sequence goes on from JBILFS010000175.1 coordinate 5,017, forward strand.
TTTACTTTTAAATGATAATCTTGATGCAGGATAATTCTTAATCAGTTT
>JBILFS010000176.1:0-5052 GCA_044351455.1 Paludibacter sp.
CTTTCCCATCAAACGATAGGATTGGGCAATTTTTCTGATAGTCCAGACATCATCCGGTAAAATCATGTCTGCTTTTAAATAAGCATCCAATGCATTTTCAATTTGATTGGATTTGGCATGTGCAAAACCAAGTTTCTGATAAATGGCAGCCGTCTGATTGCCTTTATTTATTATTTTAGTGAACAACTCAATTGATTCAGTATAAAGACCTTTGGTGAAATAATACTCTGCCACATGGTTCTCCAGATCGTTTTCAGCTGCAAGTAAATCAAAAAATGAAGTTTCATGAATTTGTAAAGCATAATCGAACATGCTTTCAAACTCTTTGTGATGCGGGTAAAGCCGGAAGAATCTGAATAAATCCTGGATATATTGTCGTGCTGCATTGCGGGCAGCAATTCCGGGTTTGATAAGTTTCTCATCTTTCGCAATTTCTTCGAGTTGCCCCGATTCAGCCTGGAATGTTCTGCTTACCATATCCCTTTGTGATTCGGGCATTTGCAAAATACTTAAACTGAAAGAATACTTGTCGGAATTACAAATAATACTGTTGTTCAGAAAGGCAGTCAGCAGGTTTTTTTCATTATTTCTGAATAGTTCACTGACCGACAACATATCAGGATCAAAAGGCAGCAGCCAATTTGATGCTTCATTGAAAAAAGGAAAACTTTTCAGCATTGAAAAGGTACTCATATAGACATCCGCACCTTCCAGCTGCAATTCAGAGAGTTCCTGTAATTTATCCGCAATACCGCTTTGTTGCAAAATTTCCTGCCATTCAGGATTTTCCTCGTCGGGATCTTCATTTTTCAGGGAGAAATCCTGCATTTTATTTCTGATAGCCGGACTCATTTTCATCATCTCAGGAATAATTTCCTCCTGCATCCTGCGGGTTATTTTGTCGGTTTCAGTAGAGCCGATTATCAGGATGATGATGTTTTTCAGATTGTCAAAAATCTGAAGATTATCGCCTAACAAAACAAGTCTGTTTCTGATTGAGGGGAAAAACGGCAATAATTTATTGTATTTTGTAAGAATGAAAACCAGACCTACCAATGCCCTTTGTCTGATTTGGATATTGGCAATCAGGCATGCATCGAGTAGTAGCAGGATTTTTTCTTCATCAAAAGTTCTCCACAGATTTAATGTAAGTGCGGAGATAATCAGACATTGTTCGTTTTTACCAGGGTAATCGTCGCGGATAATTTTTTTATACACCTGTTTTTCTGCGGCTTCAAACTTGATTGTCAGCCAAAAAACAAGAAACAAATCAGGAAGCAGTTTTTCAAAGTTCGATCTCAGTCTCCTGTGATCAAAGTCGTTATAAACACCCTCTTCACCTGTTTGTTGATGATAATACTGTAAAGAATCCAGCATATTGCCAACTTCGCTGAAGTGAAGTTTGTGCGGAAAAACCCTGATAAGTGTATATTCGTAGGAAACTGCATTCCGAAGCAAAAGTTCATCCTTCAGTCTGCCGGTCAAATGTATTGATTTAGCTACCAGTTTGTTGTAAACTGTTTTACGTTCAGGGTCAATAGAACCTTCAGAAAAATATTGCAGCAAAAATCTGTAATTTTGAGTATATTCGTTGATTTGATCATTGAAAGAGCCCCACTGCAATTCACCTGTCAGAAGTTTGATTTTATCAAATGCAGTTTTTAGTCTGCCTTTGGTTAATAAATCAAAAGCAGCTTTGGCAGTCGATTCAATTTCGAGGGTATTCATAGTTTTATCCCATCTTACTAACGCGAACCAATCTTTCCTCGTCAATAATTTTTATTTTTCTTCCGTCCATGGCAATGATTTCTTCATTCACAAAATTTGCGAGAGTTCTGATTGCATTTGAAGTAGTCATATTCGACAGATTTGCCAGGTCTTCTCTGGAAAGGTAAATGCTGATTGTTGCACCATCCTCTTCCAAACCATAATTTTTCATAAGCATAAGTAATGCCTCTGCGAGTCGACCGCGAATGTGTTTTTGAGTCAGGTTGACTGTTCTGGCATCCGAAGCACCCAAATCAGAAGCAAGTTCTTCGAGGAAACGATAACAAAATGCATTGTTGTGTTTTAGGATAGATATAAAAATATCCGCCTTAATCATGTAAATCACCGAATTTTCAAAAGCAGCAGCATTGGTGTTATAGGGCTCATTGGCTATCATTGCACGATAACTGAATTGCTCACCGGGTTTTAACATTCTGATAATCTGTGATCTGCTTCCAACACCTTCTTTGTAGATTTTTATTTTTCCTGAAGCTAAAATCATCATATTTTTGGGAAATTCTCCCTCGCAATGAATGATATCTCCCTTGGCAAAATGATGAACAGTATAACTATTTCTCAAAAATTGCCTTTCATCCGGAGTAAGCACATCCCACACCGGCATAATCTCGTCGATTGGTCTGAGTGACGAATAATTCTTCTTAGCCATAAATCTTTATAAAAATATGTTTGAAAACACTGTTTTACAGCACAAATTTAATAGTTTTTTGAGAATATTCATCTTTTATTGTAAAAAACTACATTTTTGTAGGTTAAATTCAGATAAAATTCAGTTTTTTTGAAATTACTGCCTGTTTTTTTGTTATTTTTGCGTTGAATTATTCACAAAAATACAAAGTTGATATGAAATATTCAATCCTGTTATTTTTATTCATTTTCTTTTCATCAGATTTTATAGCCAAAGCACAGTATTTTAATTTTCAGGGTGATCCTGAAGTTAGCGTATTAACCTGTGCCCCCGGAAAAGCTGTATATGCAAAATTCGGACATACCGCTATCAGAATTAATGATAATCAGGGACTTGATCTTGTGTTTAATTATGGTGTTTTTAATTTCGACACCCCGGGATTTTTATTAAAGTTTTTGAGAGGACGTACAGACTATATGTTGGGTGTATATCCTACATCCTCATTTCTTGTAGAATATAAAGAAAGAAATTCTACGGTATGGGAACAAAAACTCAATATGAATTCTGAAGAAAAACAAAAATTAATCCGACTGCTCAATACCAATTATATTCCCGAGAACAGATTTTACCGTTATAATTTTGCATTCGATAATTGTGCCACCAGGCCAAGAGAAGTAATAAGGGATGCGCTTGATGGTTTGCTTATTTCAAAAGAAGTAGTGTCGGGTGATACTTACAGGGATTTAATTAATTATTACATCGAAGATAGCCCCTGGGTTTCTTTGGGTATCAATCTGTTGTTTGGCATGAATGCCGACAAACCTGTCAGAAATGGTGGTGAATTGTTTCTTCCTGAATTGATGCGTAACAATCTGCAATATTCAAAAGTTAGAAGCAATTCAAATTTTAATGAAGAGAAAAGACTCGTAACTTCGATTAAAGAAGTAGTTACAGCAGAGCCGGAACAAGTTAAAAGCAAAATCGGATTGCTTTTTCATCCTGTATTGTTTTTTATGATTATCCTTTTATTTGGTATTTATCTTACATTTAAGACTGAAAAAAGAAATAAAACATCCAAGATATTCGATACAATACTATATGCATCAACAGGACTGGCAGGGTTGGTTTTATTGTTTTTCTCCAACTTTTCTATTCATCCTTTTGTAGATAGTAATTTGAATTTGTTATGGCTGAACCCATTTAATCTGGTTTTGGCTCTGATGATATGGAGTTCACGATTAAGAAGATTGTCATTCTATTATCTCATCCTATATGTGCTGTCGATTTTAGTTTTTGGCGGAATAACTGCATGGATGAGCTATTACGTGGTTTTTTCTTTATTACCACTGATTGTTGTGCTTTTAATCCGGTCATTCAGAAGAGTGAAAAGATTATTACATAAACTCACGATACCAACTGATAAAGGTTTTAAATGGATTTAAATAAAGTTGTTGCAATTATTCCTGCAAGATATGCTTCGGTAAGATTTCCAGGGAAACCCCTTGCGATGATAGGGGATAAAAATATGATCAGAAGGGTTTATGATCAGGTGATTAAAGCAATTCCCAATGTGGTTGTTGCTACAGATGATGAAAGAATTCTGAATGATATGAAGCAATATGCTGCTAAGGCGGTTATGACTTCTGATAGTCATAAAAGTGGTACCGACAGATGTTGGGAGGCGTACACCAAACTGCATAAAAAATATGATGTAATATTAAATGTGCAGGGTGATGAGCCTTTTATACAGCCCTCGCAGTTAGAAGCGCTGATTCAGTGTTTTGATAATCCGGAAACAGAGATTGCTACGCTTGTAAGAAGAATTACGCCTGAAGATGGTGTAGATTATTTGCTCAACCCCAATCACCCTAAAGTTGTAATAAACAAGAATAACGAAGCCAGGTATTTCAGCAGGTCTGTAATTCCTTATTTAAGAAATGTTTCGTTGAAAGATTATATCTATAAACACGATTTCTACAGTCATATCGGTGTATATGCCTATCGTCCTCAGATATTAAAGGAGATTGTTAAACTGGAACCTTCATCTCTGGAAATGGCAGAATCACTCGAACAGCTTCGTTGGCTGGAAAATGGGTATAAGATTAATGTGGCATTTACTACACTCAGAACATTTGGAATCGATACACCGGATGACCTGAAAGAGCTTGCCAAATTTTTATAATATTATTAAGAAAAGATTTTAAATGGCTTTAATTAAATCGGTCAGGGGATTTACACCTGAGTTTGGAGAGGATTGTTATCTGGCAGAAAATGCCACAGTGGTAGGTGATGTTATCATGGGGAATGGTTGTAGTATTTGGTTTAATGCTGTTCTCAGAGGGGATGTAAATTCCATCAGAATCGGAAATCATGTGAATATACAAGACGGGTCGGTTTTACATACACTCTTTGAAAAATCGGTTGTTGAAATAGGTGACTATGTATCTGTTGGACATAATGTAACCATTCATGGAGCCAAAATTGGTGATTATGCACTGATTGGTATGGGAGCAGTTTTACTGGATTATGCTGAAGTAGGAGAGGGTGCCATTGTTGCAGCCGGTTCTTTGGTGTTGAGTAACACCAAAATACCTCCATACACCATTTGGGCCGGAGTTCCTGCTAAATTTGTAAAGAAT
>JBILFS010000452.1:0-5045 GCA_044351455.1 Paludibacter sp.
AATGGACTACCTTTAAACCAAGCTGATTCTTTCTCCTTCTTTCGGGTTTTCACGACTTTAATGGATGATTTATAATTGTATAATCAATATTAAAAAAATCGAAAAATTCTTGTTTATAATATGCCATTATGTTAGTATTTTTTATTTACTTTGCAATTGACAATCTGTTTGTTTACTGAAATTCATAATCGCTTATAAACTGATTGGAGCTATAATATTCCCCATAATTTGTACCGCATGCTAAGCAAAGAAGAAAAGCTTATTTTTGCGATATGAAACAAACAAGAAGAACCCATACAGCAGCCATTAAGCCGAGGTAGCTTTAGCTGCAATTAAAGAGAGAGAGACATTGGCTCAATTAAGTGATCGCTACGGTATTAACCAGACGACAATATCGACCTGGAAAAACAAGTTGATTACGTATTTCGATACGGGTAGTGTAAACGACACCAATGCACTGGCTTCAGTAGCCATTGAAACCAAAGAAATCCTTCAAGTGGAAAAATGGATGTATTGGCCGATAAAGGTTATCATACCGGAGAGCAGATTCATCAATGCGAACAGAACGGAATCACCACTTATGTATCGCCCAAAGAACCGGCATCGAATAATCCGGATATTTTTCCGGTATCAGACTTTATTTACAATGCAAAAACTGTCACTTATACCTGCCCGATGCAAAGTAAGTGTACCACCAGTAAGAAAAACGGTCGCAACATCGACCGAAGCGAATTTGCTTCCCTGATGGAACAAAATGCCGAACGGGTAAACCAAAACAAAGACTACTATAAACAGCGACAGCAATTGGCCGAGCATCCCTGGGGAACAATAAAGCGACAGCGTGGCTTCGACCACGTACTCACAAGAGGCAAAACAAAAGTGTTGGGCGAAGTAAGTTTGGTCTTTATCGGATACAATCTGGTTCGTTGTGCCAATATGGTTGATGGTTTTGAGAAGTTTAAAGCATTGATATACAGACACATGAATTCTATTAACTCATTTTTCAGTCTCCAAATGGCTGATTTTAAGCTCTTTTCCCGATTTAACGAATTTCAACTCCATTTTTCAGCAATAAAAATTTAATTTAAAATTGAGCGATTATGAAAGCCTGCCAAAGGAAATTTTTGCTATTTTTGGAGAAAATTGAAGTTAATGCGCAGACTCTCGTTAGGTTCCATTCAAAAAAAAAAATAAGACGAAGTTAATTAGACAAATAATGAATTGATTTCTCAAAAGCAGACAGTAAAAAGAAAAAAAATCGACTACATAAATTGTTACACTAAAAACTAATAGACTTATGAAAACAAATTTCTATTCGCTAAATTTTTGGATTTTAACAACAGCACTTACACTACAATTTCTGACTATTCAACTTCCAAACATTAGTAGATTTGGATTTGGGGGAATAATTGGAGCTGCTTTAATTTACAGTATAATTCCAATTATTCTTTGGTTATTGTCAATAAAACATAAGAAAAGGGGAGATTATAATAACAACTCAACTCAAAAAGTAATTGGATACATTTTCACTTCAATATCAATTCTTTTTAGTCTGTTCTTCATAATTGCTAGCTTTGGTGCACTAATTGGTTCAAGGTAAAATTACACCTTAACTATTCAAAATCTACACTTAATTAAATTTTGTAGGAATAATCGGGAACAATTAGATTTTTTCTTAGACACAGTATTAAACGAGTCGTATAGAAAACATAATATTATAAACAAATTAAATCAATAAATCATGGGAACATTAATTGCGTTAATCATTGCTTTAGTAATTGCTATTTCAATCGGAAAAGATGCTTCAAAAAGAGGTATGAATTCACTTGGTTGGGGTCTTGGAGTCTTTGCGCTAATGATTATATTTTTGCCCTTATATTTCATCGTTAGAAAACCAAAGCAATCACTTGACAACGAATAAAAAAGACTATTGACTATTAATTTGAATAAACTTATGAAAAAGAACTTTAAATCATTTCTTACATTAACTTTTGTCATTTTTCTTTTTACTAATTGTAATGAGAAGAAACAGATTGATCCAATGAAAATAGGTCGGGTACTTATTCACGAAATAAATGGAAATTTTTATTTTCTATCAATCCTAAATCCTGATACGAGTTCTTTTATTGAGTATGAAAAACACTTTAAAACTTTTCAATACTCATATTCATATGGTGATTATAAATATACAATATCGTATTATAAGGACGACTCAGACAAAAATGATTTGCAAAGAATTCAAGATGAAATCAAAAAGATAAATAGAAAACCTACAGAGGTTAAGAATTTATCCTTTAAAAAAATTAGTGGTATTGAGTTTTATGTAGATGGTTTAAACCCTTTTAAAAAAAGATTATATTGCATTAATAACTACGTATTTGAATTGACTGTTTATCCAGAATACGATAAACTTGGTGATAATTTTGATGATCCTAATATTAATGCCTTTTTTAATTCTTTCTATATTACAAATGAAAAAGTCTTAGAATTGATTAAGGAAGATTCTTTAAATAATTTAAATCCAGATATTACGAGTCCTATCAATAATGGTAAAAATACACTAAAAAATAATTCTTCTAATACAGTTTCAGGCCAAAGAATTGATGAATCATATTCTAAAGTCAAGGACGATCTTATTAACTCTGGACAAGACGTTAAAGAAGAAGTAGAAAATGGCTTAAAATATTTAATTTATGGTGGATATGGCAAAGATGGTAGTCTTGTTTTCAATCGTTATAATTTCGACAAAAACAATATTTGTACATTAGTTATATTTAGTACAAACTCTTCAACGTTAATCGACCAAGTAATTGAAGCGTATAATGCAAGTTATACAAAAATTAATCCAGAGGAAGGATTCTTAAAATCATGGGTTGACCCATATGACATCAAAGTTAGTTATAAAGAAGAATTGATTAAAGGTGAGAAATTCTACTATTGCTTTCAGTATAAGTAATTTGATTATAAGAGAAATTTAAATCAAAAAAGAAAAATAGAGAATTTTAAATCAATAAGAACTTGTCCACTCAATAATTAACGACTTAATTAACTTTTGGTTTCAACTTTGAGTGAAGAAAAAGTGAAAAGAGAAAGAATAATCGCCCAAAAAGCAAAAAAAGCCACAATAAGTTCGTGTAATTTTGAAGTTGTCTTGCAGTGGCTTTTATAGCTATTTGATAATAGGCAGAAAGGTCACAGTACATTGTTTTTTGCTCGCTTAGACAGTTGAAGTGCATCTTGAAAGAAAAAAAACAATGAACTGTAAGTTAATTATAAAAGACTTTAGTTTTGTTGAGTCTATATAACTTGTTATTGTTGAGACACATGACAAACAGTGAAAAGGAAAAGAAAGACAAACTTGATGAAAAATGAACGAGAACCTAACACACGCCTCGGTCGTTGGGTGCAAGTGTAAAAAAATAAACAGCTGACAATTAACTGCTTATAGACAGAAAAAGAAGAATGAAATAATGAATAACTAACGCACAACACATTTTCAAGCCCCGAAACTCAATCCGACACTTCAGCTTACAAAAGAGTTGTTTTCTTACCTACACACCCAAAACTGCCCACCACCCTTGAAAACTATTTGACCAAAAATTGATAAAATAAAAGGTAAACGAATTGAAAATCTTATCTTTGTAACTATAATATAAACTTTGACAATTAAAATACAAATGGCTAAAAGCAAATATAATAGCAGTTCGGAAATGGATAATTTTGAAGAATACATACGACAAGGCGAACCTAACAAAGCCGAGAAGGCTAAAGTTTGGAAAACAGCTATTGGCTTACAACAAGTTGATGGTCTAAAACCTTCTGATTATTTGATAACAACTGCCAAGCAGAATATTGAAGGCGACATTTCTATAGTTGAGGTAAAACTGCGTATAGACAGTTATTACAAGCAACACCCTGTAAAAGATACTGAAAACCGCACTGAAGAAGCCGACAAAGTTTCAGCACGAATTGCCGAAATGTTGAGCGAACAGACTTTTACGTTTTCGCCGGCCGAATACCTTAGCATTCATAGTAGATTGTTTCAAGGTATTTATAGCCATGCGGGCAAAATGCGCGATTATAACATAACAAAACAAGAATGGGTTTTAAATGGCGAAACGGTTTTGTATGCAAGTGCCGTGAGTTTAAAAGATACTTTAGAATATGATTTTGAACAAGAAAAAAAATTTAGTTTCAAAGGTTTAAGCCAACAAGAAATTATTGAACATATTGCACATTTTATTAGCTATTTGTGGCAAATTTACATTTTTGGTGAGGGTAACACACGGACAACTGCAGTTTTTTTAATAAAATATCTTCGTAAGCTAGGTTTTAAAGAAGTAAACAATGACATGTTTGCAGAACATTCCTGGTATTTTCGCAATTCATTAGTGCGAGCCAACTATGAAGATTTATCCAAAGGAATTTATAAAACAGAGAAATATCTTGTTCGCTTTCTTTCAAATTTATTGCTTGGCAAAAACCAATCACTGAAAAACAGAGAAATGCATGTTCAATACATTGATACTGTAAAAACCGAGGTTGACACTGTAAATGACACTGTAAATGACACTGTATTTAATTTAATAACGCAAAATACTATGATTACTTCAAGTGAAATTAGTCAACAATTGAAGATAAGTTTAAGTACAGCAAAACGGAAAATAAAAGAACTTAAAGAAAGTGGAAAAATTGAACGTATCGGAAGCGACAAAACAGGACGTTGGAAAATAACATAAAACGAACACCAGCACCCAATCGAGTGGACTGCCCTGCCGGAAGTTAACCGACAGGGAGATCCCCACACACCACTATATCCCTCCTTTGTCGGGATAAACTCCCGGTTCTGGTATACTGCGGTTCGTTAAGAAATGGCAACAGCCCACGTGCCCATACGACTGCGACTATAGCTGTATGCGTGTTCATGGTCGACACCTAAACGAAGCAGATTTTTCCGTCGTCGTTCGGGTTTTTTCCATTGTTTCCAGATACAGCATCGCAAACGGTTTCGCACCCATCCGTCCACATCTTTGAGTTTCTCCTGA
>JBILFS010000298.1:0-3475 GCA_044351455.1 Paludibacter sp.
TAATCATTCACTTGTAAAAAACGATGCGAATTACACAAATTTGTATCATTTTATCAAAAATAGAAATAATGTAAATACTGCTGTTCAGGATATTCAAGAGCATAAATTTTCAGTTTACCCTAATCCATTTAATAATTCAATTTCAATAAATAATGCTTCAGAATTAAAATCAATTTCATTTATCAACTTATTTGGACAGGTAGTATTATCCGACGAAATTATTGATAATAACAATAATATTCTATTTCAAATTGACACAAGCAGCTTAGATAAAGGAGCTTATTTGCTTCGTTTGTTGGGTAAAGGAGAATATGATGCTGAAAAATTAATAAAGAATTAGATTCAAATAATCCATATTATTGGGTTAAGAAGCTAATGAAAGAAAATTTCACTAAGTTTATACCATCGATAAATGAAACCCTGACACAAGGTTATGCGAAAGTAATGCTTTAAACCAATTTTAAAAAATAAAAAGTTATGTACAAACATGTAGTATTCTGGAAAATAAAAGACCCGGCAAATGGAAATTTGAAGTCTGAAATTATCGAAGAAGTGAAAAGGCAGTTAGATATACTTCCAGCTTTTATTCCTGAAATTAAGTCGTTTGAGTCGGCATTAAATATTGGTAATTATGGTGCTTCGTTTTATGATGTTTGCTTGATAGCGACATTTGAGAACAAAGATACTTTTTGGAATTACACAAAATACCCTGAACATGATGCAGTTGTGGCTTTTATTCAATCCGTTCAGGAAGCCGAACAAATTGTTGATTTCGAATTTTGATCTGCTTAATATAGTACAACAACTAAAAAACTTCAAATCAATAAGCCGAATAAATTTGAAGGAAAGGAATTTGCCGTATGTTATTATTTGTGTTTATTCTTTGCTAAGAAAACAAAATGATATTGTTTTTTTCCATTAACACACAATACAAACTTATTATTGGACAATATGTGGTGAAAAGTTGGCAACTAATGGTAAGTTTTGAAAATCAAATAGATTTATCTTTGTAGCTGATTTTTATTCTATTATCAAATACAATAATCTTTAATTCTAAAAAAAATGAAACTTATTACTTCTTTTCAAATCAAATTAACTGTATTGTTTACAGCAATTTTATTTTCTGTAACCAATATTTGGGCTGTAACGTATTATTCTCAGGCTTCCGGAAATCCAACAGTGCTCACAAATTGGAATTCAGTTCGTACAGGTGGCGGTTCAACGCCCGCAAACTTCACAGGTGAAGATGTTTTTGTTATTCAAAGCGGACACAATATGACTTCATCGGCAGGCTGGACGGTAGGCAGTGGAACAGTAAGTTCGGTAGCTAAATTACAAATCGAAAACGGGGGTATACTCACCGCAAATTCTACCACCGCCACTTCGTCAATAACAATGGGTACTACAGCTACTTTACAAGTGGATGCCGGAGGCAAAATTGTTTGGATAACCAATGCAGTCAATACAAATTCAATGTTGGGTTTATGGAAAGGAATTGAAGCTTTTGATGCCGCCAGTGACTTTGAATTTCAAGGAAATATACCTCCCTATTTCAATGGAGCCTATCCTGACGTAAACGGATACGGGAATGTGATTTTTAATTGTAGTGGTGCCAATGTGGGTTTCAATGCCAATGTGGGTAAAATCAGAGGAAATCTGACCGTTCTGAATGCAAGTGGAACCACGGGTTATAATTTTGGTAATATTAATAAAACGATTCCGATTGGAGGCAATTTAACGATTGATGGAGCTAACTTAACATTTAAAATATTGAGTACCGCTGGAACATGTAATGTGAGTGTTGGTGGAAATATAATAGTTAAAAACGGCGCAAAATTTAATTTGGCTGTTGTTTCAGGTGGCGTTGCCAATGTTACTGTAGGTGGTGATATAACCATTCAAGCATCGTCGATTTTGGCAGGTAATGTAACTGATTTGGCCACGCCTTGTTCCCTTATACTTACAGGCAATGGTAAGAATATTACAAGTAATGGCACATTTAATACCGGAGGTTTGAATGTTGAAGTAGCTACAGGTGCTTCCATTGAATTGGCGTCGAATCTGGATGTGGCAGTAAACAGAACACTAACAGTAAATGGAACGCTCAAGTGTGGCAATTCAGTTCTCTCAGGGGCTGGTAATTTTACTTTAAATACAGGCGCTACTTTAATACATACCAATACAGGAGGCATTAATGCGGTTGTAGCCGTAACCGGAACCAAAACTATAAATGGAACTGTAACAGCAAATTCCGCCTTAGATTTAAATAAATTCAGTACTGTAAAAATCAGTTCCGTTCACGATGGAATTTCCATTCATTCGCTAAACATTGGAGATTTGGTTTCTGTTTATAGTGTTGAAGGAAAACAACTACACAAATTAACAGCTTTCGAAAATCAGGTTTTAATCCCGAGTAATAACGGATTATACATTGTAAAAGTGGTAACAAAAGCCGGAATACTATCAAAAATGGTAGCGGTGAAATAAAATAATGAAACGAATCAAATCTGCTTAATAACAAGTATTGTGGATATAAAAATTTGTATTTGTTAAGTTCCCATTTATTTAGGAATCATTATGGCTGATACACTCATAAATTTATTGATATTTTCACTTTATAGTCTGTTTACATATTAATTAGGATAAAATATGGTAATTGTTTGGTAATATGTGATAGGTTTTGTTTGTCAAGTTTTATTATTTTTGTTTCGGTTAAATACATCTTTTTCATTGGAAATACAATTAATCAATAAAAACTTAAAATCTATTTAAATGAATCAAATCACTACTTTTCAAAACAAACTAGCTGTATTGTTAACAGCAATCTTATTTTCCATAGCAAACACTTTTGCTGCTACCTATTATACGCAAGCCTCAGGTGACCCTACATTACTAACAAGTTGGAATTCGGTACGCATAGGCGGTGGCACAACTCCTGCTAATTTTATTGGCGAAGATGTATTTGTAATTCAAAGCGGCCATACTATGACATCTACGGGTTGGACAGTAGGCAATGCATCTGCAAGTTCGATAGCTAAATTGCAAATCGAAAACGGGGGTATTTTTACCGGAAGTTCAACCACAGCTACTTCTTCGTTAACAATGGGCACAAAAGCTACGCTACAAGTAGATGCCGGCGGTAAAATTATCTGGATAACAAATACTGCCAGTACAAACTCAATGGCAGGTTTATGGGCAGGTTTTGAAGCTTTAGATGCTGCCAGTATCTTTGAATTTCAGGGAACGGCAGCACCCTTTTTTAATGCAGGTTATCCTGACGTAAACGGATACGGTAATGTGATATTTAATTGTCATTCGAATATTAATTATGGCATTAATGCCAATGTTAGTACCATCAGAGGTAATCTGACCATATTGAGAAATGGTGGTACAACAACAAATTACAATTTTGGTAACAATAGAGTTCTTACTAATCCTATAACAATAGGTGGTAATTTAATTTTAGACGGAAGTT
>JBILFS010000177.1:0-5031 GCA_044351455.1 Paludibacter sp.
GACTAAATGGAGAGATGGCTAAGATTCTCTTCAAATCTCCATTCTTTACACCCGAAAATCCAATTCAAAATATATCAATTAATGGCGAAGTGCTTGAAACATTCGATAAAATACTGAATTTAACACTGAATGAGAAACCAGGTTATCATCAAATTTGCGTAGGATTGCTTATTGCCTATATAAACCAAATAATTGCACAAATTAAGTATAAAGAATTTGAAGGAAAGGATATTGAAGTAAAAATCAGGCAAGCACGATATATCCTAAATAAACGAATTAATGAAGATGTAGATGCAAAACTGCTTGCAGATGAGCTTAATATGGGCTATTCATATTTCCGTAAAATGTTTACAAAATATACAGGCATGCCACCAATCCAGTATCATTTGCAATTACGTATAAAGCAGGCTGAAATACTGTTAACTACATCAAACAAAACCATTAAAGAAATATCATATGAACTGGGCTTTGAATCAGCGTTTTATTTCTCTCGTATTTTTAAAGAAAAAACAAATATTTCTCCTGTTGATTATAGAAAAATGCATATGGTTTAGGTAGTTATACAACAACAGCTTCAATTCCAAGATATTCTGCAATTTTTACAATCGTCGAAGCATGATGCCCGATTCCCAGTGAGAAATGATGTGTTGGTGCTTCTTTCATCCAGTTGGTTAGGAATGTGCGCACGTTGGGTTGAAATTTTCCGCGCGTATTGGTATTTCCTGTTGCTGGTATTGGTCCTTCCACCGACTCGCCTTCGGCAATGACAAACTTAAATTTGCCATCGTACGTGGAATTTATGCTCAACATAGTAATAGGTCCGGTTTTAATTTTAAACTCTACTCCTGCCCCTGAACCCGGCTTGCCATGGTATTTTTTCAAACTACGAATTACCGGTTTTCCATCGGCAATAGACACATTGTGTGGCCCATCGTGACCAACCAAAATAAAATCACCATCAAAATCAACCGGGTGTAGTTCGGCAAAACTACCACCAATTCCCATACGGTCCATGATAAAGAGTGCAATCAGCGTTTTCACATCCGACTCGCCGCACATAGGGATATTTTTGGCTGTAAGTAAGGAATTTCCAACAATCAGGTTGGTCATTACCTGGCGCTCCAGACTGCCTTCAATGCCATCGTAATAATAAGCCAAACCACTTAAATTGCTTTTGGTAATAAAGTTTTCGAGCGCTACATACACTCGTGCTGCTGTATATAAATCGGCATCGGTTAGTTTCATCGAAATAGGATCGGCAACAGGGTCGGGCGTGTCGAAAAACGACAGAATTTGTGCTTTGGCACGGTCAATTTCCCCGACAGTTACATCTTCGTACGACGTTACTAATTCGTTTGCCTCACAAGCTTTGATATGACAACCAAAATGGGTTGTGAACATTGTTGGGTCAAAATGCATATCGAGCATAGCATTGAGCGAATGGCCAATATGTCCGAAATGTGCCCGTTTCAAATCGTGTAAAACGCGCGCAATGCGGCAATACTCTTCAATTTGTTTATCAACTTCGGCATCATCGTACAATGTGCCAATAATAGTATGTGGAATTTGAACCCCCAAACGAGCTGCAACACCCGTAAATTCGGGCAGTGAGCACACATCGTCATTCATCAATTGCATGTAAGTATTTGCTTTAGCGTAATCCAAACCTTGCAAAGGTTGCAGCGCTACCAAAACAATCGGAACTTTTAGCGTACGCATAATTATAGCGAATGTACCAGATGTAGCATACGTTACCATATCACAAAAAAGCATGTCAATATTAGCAGCTGTCAGTGCATTTACAGCCTGATAAGCTTTTTCGGCATTATCAACCAGCCCAAAATCAACCACATCGACAAACTCGGGAATTTTAGCTGTAAATACATCTTGTTTTCTGTACATTTCATCGAGCAAGCCCGGAAACTGCCCCCAATAGGTATGATGACCAACACCAATAACACCTACTTTGGTGCGTCCATTGTCGCTTGCAGCAGTATAATCAACTTTTTCAACTATTCTCATTCCAGTGTTTTATTAATTTTTTTGTTTGAAAAAATATTGTAATTGTGAACAATACAAAAGTAGAATGATATATGTGTCTGAAGAATAGACTAAATGAGCATTCGTTTGCACTAAATGATACAATTGTGGCATGTATCATTTAGTGCAAAAAAATAGGCATTCAGTGTATTTTTTGAGATTGCCTATAGCACTAATTTTGTGAACAGTCGAAATTGTTATATAGTGTTAATAATATAAATTTATTAGAGGGTAATTAAATTTTATCGTCAATTGTAAAGTTGCAAAATTCCTTGAAATCGCTTATGTCAAAAAAATACTTGTTACTTTTCTTGTTTCTTATTTCATTTTCAACCCTGATTGCCCAAACGAATCGGGTTTCAGGAACTGTGGTGGACGAAAAAGGCGAAACTATCATTGGTGCAACCATTGTGTCGAAAGCAAACAGGCAATTGGGGACTGTAACTAACTTCGAAGGAAAATTCAGCATCAACTTACCGCTTACTTCCAATATAATTATCGTTTCCTATATAGGCATGAAACCGCAAGAGCTTGATGGTAAGTTTGATATGAAGATTATATTGGAACCGGATGCAAAACAGTTGGACGAAGTGGTAGTAACGGGCATGATGAAGGTGGATAAGCGCATTTTTACGGGAGCTACCGACAAACTGGATGCTTCGAAAACAAAAATTGATGGTGTTACGGATGTGAGTCGGGCACTGGAAGGGCGTTCGGCAGGTGTGTCGGTGCAAAATGTGTCGGGTACGTTTGGTACGGCTCCCAAAATCAGGGTGCGTGGCGCCACTTCCATTTATGGAAATTCGAAGCCTCTTTGGGTGGTGGATGGCGTTGTGCAGGAAGATGCTATTGATGTTTCGAGCGATGATTTATCGTCGGGGAATGCCGAAACGCTTATTTCATCGGCCATAGCGGGCATCAATGCCGACGATATCGAGAGTTTTCAGATTCTGAAAGATGGTTCGGCGACTTCTATTTACGGTGCACGTGCTATGGCAGGTGTAATTGTAATTACCACCAAAAAGGGAACAGCGGGTGTGAGCAAACTTAATTACACTGGTGAATTTACGGCACGTATGATTCCATCCTACACCTATTTTAATATTTCAAACTCGCAACAGCAAATGGGCATTTATCAGGAAATGGAAGGTAAAGGCTGGTTGGAATTTGCGACGCTTTCGGGAGCTGCAAACACTGGTGTGTATGGCAAAATGTACCAATTGATTAACCAATTTGAAAATGGCGGTTATGGATTAAGAAACTCGGTTGGTGCCCGAAATGCTTATTTGCGCGAAGCAGAACTTCGTAATACGAACTGGTTCAGATTGTTGTTTAATCAAAACATCACTCAAAACCATGCTGTGAGTATGTCATCAGGTTCGGAGAAAGCCAAATTTTATACGTCTCTTTCGGTTTTCGACGATAGGGGTTGGACGAAAGCAAGTGCCGTTGAACGTTATACAGCCAATGTAAATGGTTCGTTTATGCTAACGAAAAACCTGACCTTGAATATGTTGACCAACGGTTCGTACCGCATGCAACGTGCGCCCGGCACATTGAGTCAGGAAATTGATGTGGTGAGTGGACAGGTGAAACGAGAATTCGACATCAATCCCTATAGTTATGCACTGAACACATCGCGCACTTTAGACCCAGGCGTTTATTACCGCCGCAATTATGCCGATTTTAATATTTTTCATGAGTTGGAAAACAATTATATCGACCTGAATGTGACGGATTTAAAGTTTCAGACTGACCTGACCTGGAAAATTATACCCGGATTGGAAGCCAACGCTTTGGCAGCCATCAAATACCAATCATCTTCGCAAGAGCATCATATCAAAGACCAATCGAATCAGGCAAATGCTTATCGCGCAGGAGTTTACCCCGAAGATGCAACGATTCGTGAAAAAAATCCATTGCTTTACACCAATCCCGATGTGGTGGGCGCGTTGCCGGTTAGCATTTTGCCCGAAGGTGGAATCTACAACAAAACATCCTATTCGATGCGCGGAATCGATTTCAGGGCTACCATTAATTATAACCAAGCCATTAATGACATACATATTCTCAGTCTTTTTGCCGGTGCCGAAAACAGTGCCATCGACCGTAACCGAACCTGGTTTCGTGGTTGGGGTTATCAATACGATAATGGTGGAACGCCATTTTACGATTACAATGTATTCAAACAAGGGCGCGAAGAAAACACACAATACTATTCTAACGATTGGACTTACACGCGCAATGTGGCTTTTTTCAGTTCTGCAACTTATTCGTACAAAGGTATTTATACACTCAATGGCACAGCACGTTACGAAGGCTCGAATAAATTAGGAAAATCACCATCGGCACGTTGGTTGCCTACATGGAATGTGTCGGGCGCATGGAAGGCAAGTGACGAAAAGTGGTTCAAAGGCATTTTCAGCCCTGTTGTTTCGAATTTAATGCTCAAAGCATCCTATTCACTTACTGCCGACCGCGGTCCGGGTTTCGTTACCAATTCGCAAGCTGTATTTAAAAGTTACAATACCTGGGGAGCTACGGCTGCCAATACCGAATCGGGAATATATATTGATGGTTTGGAAAACAGCGAGTTAACCTATGAGAAAAAGCACGAATTCAATGTCGGGACCGATATTGGTTTGTTTAAAAACAGAATGAATGTGGCTGTGGATTATTATACCCGTAGCAATTTCGACCTGATTGGGTTGGTTTACACGCAAGGGGTAGGGGGCGAAATAGCCAAATATGCGAATGTGGCATCGATGAAGTCGGATGGTGTGGAATTTTCGCTTTCTTCAAAAAACATTGAGAATAAGCATTTTATATGGAGTACCGATTTTATATTTTCGAAAACAAGCAACGAAATCACCGAATTGGATTCCCGTTCCAATGTGATTGAATTGGTTTCGGGCGCTGGTTATGCTCAAAAGGGCTATCCCGTTCGTGCGCTTTTTTCTATTCCTTTTGCAGGGTTAAATTCGCTTGGTT
>JBILFS010000178.1:0-5015 GCA_044351455.1 Paludibacter sp.
AACCATTTGTCAATTCACCTATATCCCAACTAAATTCGTCAACATCGGCCTTGCCCCCACTACCTAATTCAACCTGATTCGCACTTGAAAACAAAGATACATCCGAAACAAAATACCAAAACTGCAATTTATCAGTTTCAACACTTGCTCCGGTATTTATGGGTGTTGTTATTAGTAACTTAAACTCATCGGTTTTATTCCCTGCCGATTGTAAACTTGCATTTCCTTCTTTTTTATCCGAAGAATTTACAGTGAGCGTATTCGAAGAATTCCAACCTGAAGTAGATTCACAATTCGATATTGCTTTATTCACCGGCGCCAACACAACTGTCACTGTGGCCTCAGCAAGTTTTTGTCCATCAGCGGTTTTAGCTGATATAATTGCTGTTCCTAAACTTTCCCCTTTAACTTTTCCATCTGATGACACACTGGCAATTGCGGAATTATCCGACGACCAGGTCACAGCTCTGTTACTGGCATCCCAGGGGGTAATATCTGCATAAAGTTGCACTGTACTTTTCAGATTCACTGTAGCATTCGATGGCACAATCGTTATTCCTTCTACTGCAATATTTTCGGAGTAAAAAGAGCCGTTACCTGCCCAGGCAGCCAATCCGGAGTAAATATTCCCGGTTTGTTGGGCAGGAATGGTGATGTTCTGAACAGCAGAGCTTCCTAAGCGGTCTTCCAATTGTTTCAGGTATAAACTCCGCACTGTCACATGACTACCCGAAGGTCCGGATCGTTCCCAAAACCCACGAAAAATACTGCCGGGTTTAGCGTCGTGACTGATTGCTCCGTGTGCTTCGTTTCCAATACTCCCAATCAAATAATTTTGCGATCCCAAAGCCGCATCGCAAATATATGCTCCACATTCCAGATTCCAACCAACCGTTTGTGCTCCGCAAAACGCATGACCAGCTGAACCGGTAGCATATTCGGTAATGGACATGGTGGCATTGCTTTTAATATTGTCAAATAATGTTCCTGTTGCCCAACGATGGTGAGGGCCAGATAAACTTAATCCATGTTCGCTTAAACAATCTACAAAAACATTTGGTCCCGGAATGCGGGCATGGGTCACAAAATCGTGCCGACCATAATCTGAATAACATCGTTGAAACAGCACTCTGGTTGATCCTGCATCCAGGCAAAAGGAATAGCGCCAACCGCCTGAAATTGAACCGCGTGGGTCTGTGTAAGCACATTCTTCTACGGTTAAGTTCATGGCATCCCAGGTCATAACGGCTGCTTCCGAAGTTCGGCAAACAGTAACACCATGAATCCAGCTATTGTCGATGAAGCGCGGACGAATACCTACCCTCAGGCGATTACCATTCCCTGAAACAGATGGACTTCCACCATCTTCGATGCCCACAATCCGCAGATCTTCCACACCACATTTCGACAAACGACCTGAAAATGATAGACGTGCCATCTGACCGCCACCATATTTTGTTTGCAAAGGTTGTACAAGTGGACAATCAACCGTTATTGTATTGCCGTTTATGGCAGTAATTTTTCGTTTAAATCCGATGCGATACGCTTCCCGTTCGCCTGCCACCGTCCAGTAATCTGCCGGGTCGATAATAAATCCTCCGGTTGTAACTTTCAAATCCGAAAACCAGGTATCGTTGGGAGTAAAACGAACCATAATCCAATCGCCAACGGCATAACCCGAAGTACTTGCCACTGTAAACGATTTTGCTCCCGTCCCCACATATTCATCGGTAATGCGCTGAACATTGGCTTCGGATGAGCTTTTGCCTTGTGGTTCGAGCGTTATCATGGTATGATTTACAGCAAAATCAGAATAAAGCACTGTACCTGTTGGTCCCTGACCTTCACCCCGGAGCACTACGCCACTTGCCCAAATGCGCAGGGCAAATCCATAACCATCCGTCAGATTGGGAATTGTACCATCATTCAGTCTATATGTTCCTTTTTTCAACAACACAGCTCCCCGGAAACCATTCGCATCAGGAGTCATGGCACAAACCTGATCGATAGCAGCCTGAATACGTGTCCTGTCCTGGCCGGAAGCAGTCGGATACAGGGTAATCTTCACCGGAATTTCTCCCACAGGCACTTTCACACCACCATTCATGTATCCGGCATGAGAAAAATCAGGCAGGATATTTACGTTGTTTGTTTCGCCGTTATTGGCATGAGGCGTGTATATCAGTTTGCCGTCAGTGCCGGGGTATACGAGCGAGGATTGCTGGGCCTGTGAAATCTCAGGATTTACAAGAAATAAAATGAGCAGCAATGTGCACCATGAAATTTTCATCAGTATATTTATTTTGTGACTCCCCATTCTTTATTTGGAGTGTTTGTCAATATGAGTTCCAAAGTTCCACCAGCCATTAATTCGTTATGTGTAAAAAATGCTGTAAAAATTTCTTTGCCGTTGAAAAATGCTTTTTGGATGTATTTATTTTCGGCACTGGCACCTTTGGCAATAACCGTAAAGGTTTTGTTGTTAGTTAGTTTGATGCTTGATTTTTCGAAGATCGGACTTACAATGCTATAAACAGGCAAACCCGGCGTAACGGGATAAAAACCTAAGGATGAAAACACCACAAATGCCGACATTCCCCCTCCGTCTTCATCTCCCGGAATGCCAAAAATATTATCTTTAAACCACACATCAAGCAGGAAGCGGATGCGTTTTTGAGCTTTCCAGGGTGCACCGGCATAATTGTACAGATATGGAATATGAAATGATGGCTCGTTGCCCATCGAAAACTGACCAACAAGTCCGGTTGCATTGGAACCATTTACATAAAATTCGTTTCTCCTGATATCAAGAGGCTCTCTGAATAGTTGATCCAACCTGTCTTCAGTTGCTTTTTTGCCTCCCAAAAGTCCTGTTAATCCTTCAATGTCATGCTGTACCTGCCAGGCGTATGTCCAACCGTTGTTTTCATCATAATATTCCCGATAGCCTCTGCCTCCATCGAGTTTTGGGTTAATCATTATCCATTCGCCCTTACTGTCTTTGGGCATAAAAAGGCGCATTTCGGGGTGCCACAGTTTTTTGTAATTCTGTCCATATGCTGCAAATTTCTTATACTCATCCGGTTTGTTCAGTTCTTTAGCCAGTTCGGCCAAACACCAGGCATCATAACTCATACCCAAACTCACCGCCACCGGTTGGCGCTTTTCAAATCCATCAACAAGTGGTTCGGTTTCAGTTTCACCCTCACGAAGCGCTGGAAAAAATCCCTTTTCGTGGTAAAAGTCATCGAGAGCTGTTTTCTCATAACCTTGTCGCCAGGGAATTATTGTGCCCTGAGTCAAATTCTTTTTCAACCCTTCATATGCCTTGTTAATGTCGAAACCACTAATTCCCTTTCGGAAAGCATCGATAAAAATGGCAGTAGTACGATAGCCATTCATACACAAATGATTACCATGCACTTGTGGAAATGTAGGCATCCAGCCACTTTGCTCGTACATTTGCACATACGAATTCAATTGGTCGCTTTGCATGGCGGGATTTAATATCGAATTTAAAGGATGTTTAGCCAAATATGTATCCCAAATCCAGTCGTCGACAAAAAATGGACGTTCGCTTGTGTGGATTTTACCATCGTAACCACTGAAATACTGTCCGTATTCGTTGATGTCAATCATGCGCTCGTAAGTGCGATAAAGTGCTGTGTAAAACGAGCGTTTTTGAGCATCCGTTCCCCCTTTAACCTGAATTTGATTGATAACCTTTTCCCATGCTTTTTTTCCGTTGGCAATTGTTTTTTCAAAAGTCAAATTGGCAATTTCTTTCGAAAAATTGATTTTTGCCTGCTCCGCACTGACGTACGAAATGGCATATTTTACAACAACCGTTTTTGCTTGCTTTTCGTTAAAAGTAATCGAAAATTTTCCTTTTGATGTTGCCGATGTAACATTCGAAACGGGTTTTCCGTAAGCATCAATAATTTCAGCATAGCAAAAAACATTCATTGTTTTTGTTTTGGGCAAAGTTCCTTTTATTTGATAATTAAATTTTTCTTCCAGCATGAATTTATTATCATCAAAGAAAGTGACTTTCATATTTTCGGTTCCCGAAATCAAAATATTTTTGGCTTCCGAAGCAGGAAAATCAACTTTGTAAGCAGCGCATTTATTGGTTGGTGCAAAACTTACCGTTATTTCATCATCGACTAAATAAGTAGAATAATGCCAGGGACGCACTATTTCGCGATCGTGATCGATGGTCATTTTGTCTGTCCATGATTTGTTGGTAATCTTGTCCAACGAAACTTTCATACGCAAAATTCCCGCATCGCGATGCGTCATAACCTGAAGTGGCCATGCAGTAACCTGATCGGCAATAAAATCCGTTTTGATTGGAAACATGCGTAACTGCTGATTCGGTAATTGAAAAGTAGGGTAGGTGGGTACCAGGAATGTGGATACATTTCCTATCTGTGGATCGACATATCTGGTGTTATCAGAAATGGCAAACAATGTGTTTACAAATTGTAAAACAACAACCAATAAAATTAATTTTCTTTCAATTTTCATTTTCGCTAAACCGATTATTTATTTAAAACTGAAAACTTATTTAAAAAATCTTCATCCCTTTTCAAATCCTCAAACGGCGATTGCAAAGCTTTTGCACTTCCTACTTCGCCAACGCTCATAGCCACAATTCGCACAAAACGAGCGTTTGGCAAAGTAATGCTTGTTGCTCCTTCGGGAATTTCCAACCGATAACTAAAAAGATAACTGTATTCGTATAGTGCATCTGCATGAGGTAAATGGTGGTGCGAGGCTGCCCAGGCAATGCGGTGATTGCGGATATAAGCCGGATGAATCGTTTTCAGTTTATTGCGCATCGAATATGATAATTCGGCCACATATCCTTCGAACTCGCGATTGTCCCACTGTCCGATATAGCCTGTCCAACCACCAATGGTGAGTGGAAAATCTTTTCCGCCCGATTTAAATACAATGTCCGAATCTACATCGGCAGCTGCTAAAATATGCAATACTTTTGTGCCTTTGGG
>JBILFS010000179.1:0-5011 GCA_044351455.1 Paludibacter sp.
AATACAATATATAATGCAATTAAAGAAACTAAGTGATACAAGTGAACTCATCAATAAATCAAATCCCGGCAAAACGAATATTTTGATAACAGCGGCAGCCAGGGCACAATTGTCTGCCACTCGCTTAAAAATCAACGCATTAATAAAAGCAGAGCCATCAAAATCAGCACATTACAATTTCTTAATTCAACTTCTCGAAAAATAAAAATATGAACAAATCGAAATTAATAATCATCACAATTTTAATATCATTTTCTTTTACGACCAAAGCTGCAGAAGGTATGTGGCTTTCATCAGAAATAAGCAAGAAAATGGGCGAAATGAGGCAGGCAGGCTTAAAACTCAATGCTTCAGACATTTACAGCATCAATAAAGCCTGCATCAAAGATGCTGTGCTGGGTTTATCCAACGAAGACAATGCCTTTGACAGTTTTGCAACCGGAAGTTTTGTTTCAGGAAATGGACTGGTGGTAACCAATTTTCATCCCATCATCAGATATCTCGAACAATTCTCCCGACCGGACAGAGATTTTATCAAAGCCGGATACTGGTCAACTAAACAGGAAGAGGAAACATATTGTCGCGATTTAAACATCATTCAACTTATTAAAATTCTTGATGTTACAGATGAAGTCCTGGTTGGCACTCAGGGTTTAAAGGGTGCGCAGTTCAACGAAAAACTCAATGAGAATAACATAGCCGTAAAAAACAAATACACCCGCGGAACAGGTACAGAAGCTAAGATAAGTTCATTTAAAGGTGGTATTCAGTATATCATGTCGGTTTATAAAGTTTACAAAGACATCCGCATGGTTGCCGCTCCTCCGATAACACTGGCGAAATTCGCCGGTGATGTTGATAACTGGAGATGGCCCCGTCATGTTGCTGATTTTGCATTTTTGCGTATTTATGTGAATCAGAAAAATGAATCTGCAACTTATAGCAAGGACAATGTACCTTTGTCGGGTAATCCGTTTTTACCAATTTCAATCAAAGGTTATGAATCTTCCGATTTTGTAATGACAGCCGGTTATCCTGCCAGAACAAAATTGCATATTCCATCATTTGCCATCGATTATTTGCAAAACAAAGAATTACCAGCTAAAATTGATCTCAGAGCGCAGAAAATTAAAATTCTGAAGGAAGCCATTGAACGTAATCCGGAGTTAAAATTCCGCTATACTGCCAGGATAAACAGCATTACTAATAATTATCTGAGATGGAAAGGCGAACTAAAGGGACTCGAAAAGATGGATCTCCTCAATGAAAAGAAGCGTAATGAAGTCAGGTTGATGGAATGGATTAATGCAGATATCAGCAGGAAAGAGAAATATGGCGACATCATTGAAGTACAAAGAAAAATCTATGATGAATTAATTCCATTAAAAATAGCTGACCTTTATTTCAATGAGGCAGCCATCAGTGGAGCTGAAATTGTTCCCTTTGCCGGAAAATTTGAGAAAATGGTTCAGATGTTTAACCGTAAAAGCATCAATGAGAAAGCATTAAATGCAGAAATAGAAAGATTGAAACCGCTGGCAGTGCAATTCTTTGAAACATGGGATCTGGAAAGTGAAAAACAAATGTTCAGGAATATGATTTTCAGCTATTATCAGCATGTAGACCCGAAATTTATACCTGCTGATTTATCGGCAGCCATTCAGAAATTTGATGGAGATATTGATAAATTTACAAATCATGCTTTTGAGAATTCTATTCTGACAAAGCCAGATCAGGTTCAGCAGTTTCTGCAAAATATTGATTCAGCAGCTATCAGTCAGTTTAAATCAGATCCTGTTTACAGAGCAGCCATCAGTTTTTACATAAGCTATACACGAAATGTTGTCAATCAAACAGATAAACTTGAAACGGAACAAGCCCAATATTACAATATTTACATGCAGGCATTTAGTTTGATGCATGCAAACGGGAATATTCCGGCAGATGCAAACAGAACGCAAAGATTTTCTTTTGGTAAAATAACCGGCGCAAAGTACCAGGATGGAATTTTTTATGACTACTATTCAACCATGGATGGAATTTTCGAAAAGAAAGCAGAGAATAAAGATAATCCGGATTATCTTATCCCTAAAAAAATCATTGATCTTTACAAAGAAAAGTCATTCGGTACATATGGGAAAAATGGCAAAATGCCTGTTTGTTTCCTGACTGATTGTCATACTTCGAGTGCAAGTTCCGGAAGTCCGGTTATGAATGCCAAAGGACAGTTAATTGGTCTGAATTTTGATAGAATCGCCGAGGGTGTGGCATCGGATTATAAATTTTCCCCGGAACTCAGCAGAAGTATTGCCGTAGATATCAGGTATATTTTATTTTTGATTGAACAATATTCACCATCTAAAAGATTAATCAACGAATTAAAAATTATTAAATAAAACATGAAGCAGTTTCTCATCATTATTGTATTATCAATCAGTAGTATCGCAATCCTGAACGCACAGAAAAAACCTAAACCGGAACCAGTATTACAACCCGTTTCTAATAAAGAAGTTGTTCAGAGTGTTTTTCCTGCATCAACGAAAGTAGAAAAAATCAACGATTACTGGTTTAAAATTTTGGATGATAAAAATAAAGTGTATGGTTATGCGATGACCAGCACAAATTATTGCAAAAACATCATAGGTTATAACAATACGACACCGGTCATCATCATCACAGATAAAAAAATGGTGATTAAAAAGATAGCTTTATTGTCGCATTACGAATCTCCGGGATATATTAAAAGACTTCAGCAAATGGGGTTTTTCAATAACTGGGACAATCTGAAGCTGAAGGAAGCAGGAAAAGTGAATCCCGATGCCTATACCGGGGCCACTGTAACAGCACTTGCAGTGAATGAGAATGTAAAGTTTTTGATTGAAAATGGTTTGAAGAATTTGCCGAGATAAGCATTAATTCATCAGGAAATTCAGCAACAATTCCTTCGTAGTTAATTTAAACTGCGAAGGAATTGTTCTTTAAGAAAATCAGTTTTTCCGGGATTTTAAGCATTCATACGCCCTTTCATACTCAGGCACAGGGATACCATGTTTATGTCCCAGGGCAACCACAGAACCTGTCAAAGTCTCCAGTTCTGTTTTTCTGCCGCTCAAAAAATCAGTATTCATTGATGATGTAGTCCCGGCTGGCAAACTCCCTCCGTATTTAAGCATATCATCAATAATATTTTCATACAATTCAACCCCTTCAGCTTTGGAAATGGCCAGCAATTCCTGCATCATGGCTACATAAACGGGCTTCTTATCGTCATCCCATACCAAATCCCTGAAACCGGTATTCAGGAAAGAAGTTAAAGTTGCTGTGGGCGAAATATAGAAAAATTTGCGCCAGATGGCTTTGATAATTTCTTCCTTCCTCGATGCCTCAATCCCTGCTTCGAGCAATACCTGTTCGAAAAACAACAATTCAGGTGAAGTTTTCTTTTCATGACCGTAATGAAAATAATGCACGCCACCGCTGCTTTCCACCACACCAGGTTCGTTTAATCTGGCCACGATATATGCACAACCATACCAGATTTCGTTATCAGGAAAAATTGCCCGCAATCGGGAAGTATTATCTATCCCATTTAGCAAAGGCAGGATGATCGTGTTTTTTCCAACCATGGGCCGGATTTGTTCTGCCGTTTCTGCCAGATCATAACTTTTTGTTGCTAATAAGATATAGTCAACCTCACCTGTTTCCGATGCATTGTCAGTTGTGATAGCCGGATGCGTAATAAAAGTCTCACTTTCAGCAATAACTTTCAAACCTGCCTCCTGAATTTTCTTCAGATTGGCATTTCTTGAAATAAAAACAACTTCAATATCTGTTCTTTTTTCGGCCAGACGGGCTAACAAGCCACCATAATAACCTCCAACCCCGCCTATGCCGGCAATGGCTATTCTCTTTTTCTTATTTGACAATGTTTCCGTACCTGTGATACTCATAACTAATACTTTGCTCTTTAAAATAATGAATCAACTCAAGACGACCTTCAACGACGGGTTTACTACAAATGATGTAAACACCTGTTTCAGCAGCTTTCCTGAAGAATTCATCACCTATTTCATCAGTACAAAATCTGACTTTTTCAAATTTATTGATTATACTCATAAACTCTTCATCGGTTTGATGATAAAAATCACCATCAGGCATTACCCTTTTAATGGATGAAAACATCGGGAACTCTTTGTCGATACTGATGTACATCTTCATTCCGGCCATGTGTGACGAATACAAGACAAAAAGGACATCATCAATATCATCGTAACTGCAAATTCTGAAAGCCATCTTTTCATCAGGCAAATATCGGAAAATATTTTGTTCCCCGTGTATATTGTGGATATCTTTTTCAAGTGAAAATTCATTATCAATGGCAGCATGAAATTTTTGGATACAGTGCTTACTCCTTTCAGCAAGATCCGGACACACTTCGAACCAGTCCATGAAGGAAACAGCATAATTTGGTCCACCAGCCTTGATGCCGGCACCCAGAGCTGATCTTTTCATTCCTCCGAAAGGCTGGCGACTAACAATTGCACCGGTTATACCTCTGTTAATGTAAAGATTTCCTGCCTGAATATGTTTTTTCCAGTATGCATGCTCTCTTTCATCCAAACTCTGCAATCCTGATGTAAGACCATATTCAACCAGATTGGCAATACGCACTGCATCTTTAAAATTTTTCGCTTTAACAACTGATAAAACCGGAGCAAACAATTCATTATCAAAACAATAACTCCCGGGTTTCACACCCCATTTAACCGTTGGTTTCAAAACATATTTCAAAGCATCTCCATAAACCGGAGGTACCAGCCACGACTCCCCCTTCTCGAGTTTAAATGCATTTTCGAGCTTATCCTGCACATTGCTCACCATAGGACCCACTATGTTGCCATGATCCCAGACTTGTCCGGTTTTTAAACTTAAAACAGCATCTTTCAGTTTTTCCCTGAATTGTTCATCATCATATATTTCTTTCACCAATATCAACAATGAACAGGCGGAA
>JBILFS010000180.1:0-4978 GCA_044351455.1 Paludibacter sp.
GCTTAAAAACAAATTCTCTGCTTCGCAAATTGGGAATTACACTTATGTAACAGGAAATTAAACCGAACTGATTCAACTGATGATTGATAACGGCATGATACTAAAACTCACAGAATCATGTCGTTATCAAAATTCAAAGACTTTGTTTATTTTTTAACAAACAAATATTAAAAACAAAACAGATGAATAATCTAAAAATAATACTGACAGTAATCGTGCTTTTTACAACAAGTATTGTTGCTTACTCACAGGGCTGTGCATCTGGTGGTGGTGATTTGATTGGCGTTACCGGTTTTATTCAACCTCAGTATAACTTCAATTTGAACGGAACAGATGCAAACGGCAATAGTTTAAACACCAGTAATTTCACATTTAATCGTGCCCGTATCGGTGTGGTTGGATCCATTCCTTATGATATTGATTATTATGTGATGCTGGAATTCAGTTCGTTTAAAACACCTGCAAAGACACCTCACCTGCTTGATGCTTATGTATCATATACCCGCTTTGGAAAATGGGCAAAGATTACAATGGGACAGTTTAAATCCAATTTCAGTCTGGAACAAAACACAGCCTGTTCGGGACTTTACACCGTTAATCGTTCCGAAGTGGTTAATCAACTGGCAGGACCACAACGCGATCTCGGATTATTGATCAGTGGTGGACATGATTCTCTGAAAATTCAGTATAGTCTGGGTTTATTTAATGGCACAGGCATGAATGTGGAAGATGACAACAGAAATAAAAATATTGTGGGTCGTTTAACTGTCAACCCCATCGAAAACCTGAAAGTTGGTGGTAGTTTCAAATTAGGCAAAATAAATCCAACAGATCCGGCTCAAAAATTAAACGAAATTTATCGTTTCGCCGGTGAACTTCAGTATCGTTATAAAGATTTACTTATTCAGGGTGAATATATTTATGGTTCAGACAAACTTCATTCAGCATCAAAAATTCCTGTATTTGGTGGATGTGGTGGCATCATTGGTTATGATACCAAACAAACCGGCACTTACGGAAAAAGCGGTTTCTGGGCGATGGCATCATACATGACCCCATGGAAACTGGAACCGGTTGTGAAATTTGACACCTGGAATGCTGACCATAGTGTTGCAGGAAAAAGAACCAATTACATGACATTCGGAGTAAATTATTTTGTCAATGATTATTCCAGGGTTCAGATAAATTATGTAAATGTTGCTGAATCAAGTGCTGTGATGAATGACATGATCATGGTTCAACTTCAGGCATCATTCTAAAATTGAAAATTCATTCATTTAAAAATATGAAATTTATGAAAAAGATAGTTTTTTTACTGGTACTTGCTGCCATTTTTCAAACAGCAAATGCACAGTTAATCAATGTAGATGCATTGGCTAAAATAATCAAAGAACAGGGAGTAATCGTCGTTGATGCCCGTCCTGCTGCAGATTATCTGAAAACACATATCGATGGTGCTATCGGTTTGGATGTTACTAGCTTATGTAATGCAACTCCGGTGGAGGGTACCTTAAAACCAGCATCAGAACTGGCTTCCATCCTGGGAAAAAACGGAATCGCTCAAAACAGCAAAATTGTGATTTATTGCAAAACCGGAATCAATGCCGGCAGGATGTTCTGGATCATGAAATATCTGGGTTGCAGTGATGTAAGTATACTTGATGGACAAATGGATGCCTGGTTTGCTGCCCGTAAACCCATCACCAAAAATGCAAAAAAACTCAGTCCGGTTACATTCTCACCCACTGTAAACTCATCCATTTTGGTTGATAAAGCTTATGTGAAATCAAAAATGAATACAGCGGTTCTGGTAGATGCAAGAAAAAAAGAAGATTATGATGCAGGACATATCGGTAATGCCATCAATATATCTGCTGAATCTTTAATCAATGGATCTAAGCTGAAAGCTGTTGCTGACCTGACTACTGCATTTTCAAAAGTTCCAAAAGAGAAAGAGATAATTGTATATTGTAAATCAGGTGTTAATGCAGGTTTCTCATATTTTGTACTTAAGGCTATTTTAAAATACCCGAACGTTAAAGTGTATGATGGATCCTATCTCGACTGGAAACTATAAAACAAATCTATGTTATGATTAGAAAAATAATTTCAACAATCATCCTCATTACCCTTATTTCCTGTTCCGGAAACACAAAGAAGGAATATGCCAGTGTTGAAGAGATGGTTCAGGATGCAAAAACTAAGGTAACATTTATCAGTGCTGATGAATTAAAATCTCAGATCGATTCTCATGAATCTTTCTATCTGATAGATTGCAGAGAGCAGGATGAGTTTGATATTGCCTGTATTCAGAATGCAATCAGTATTCCGAGAGGTACATTAGAAGGCACTGTTTCAGAGAAAGCACCCAAACACAGGAATCCCGTTTATATTTATTGTAGCAATGGTGATCGTTCCACGCTGGCAGCACTGGTTCTGCCATTATTGAAATATTCCGATGTAAAAGTGCTCGAAGGAGGTTTTGAAGCTTTTCAAACAAAATATCCGGCATTGGTGGAACAAGCACCTAAACGGGGTGGAACTGAAGTTAAAGTAGCCAAACCATCCGGTGGGTGCGGTGGATGATACAATTTGTTCAAAATTAAAAAATAAAATACTATGGCAAAAATGGTAATCGGACTTTCGTCCGGAAGCATCGATAAATTACTTGGTGCGGGAGTAATCATGAGTGGAGGTGCAGCCGACGACATGGAAATTGAAGTGTATGTACTCCTGACCGCTGCAAGGGCATTTCTGAAAGGCAATGAAGACCTCGAAGATGCCTGGGTGGAATATCCGCATCTGAAAGAAGAAATGCAGGCCCGCAT
Source organism: Paludibacter sp. (assembly GCA_044351455.1). GTDB lineage: Bacteria > Bacteroidota > Bacteroidia > Bacteroidales > Paludibacteraceae > Paludibacter. The sequence continues at coordinate 2,829 of JBILFS010000180.1, forward strand.
GAAGGAAATCAAGATGTCGTCGTGGATGGACTCTATGCGCGAAGTGAAAGACATGGCAGACGTAAAAATCTACATCTGCAGCTTGGCCGGCAAACTCTGGGGCGGCGACAAATTAGAAGATTTCAACGAGTTGGTGGATGGCTTTACCGGCATTTATCAGTATGTGCAAGCCGCACAGGAAGCGGATTTGCATATTAGTCTCTAAATTAAACACTTTTGTATATCAGGGGATTATCAATTCAGGTAGTCCCTTTTTTTCATTTCCTGACCGAATAATACATTCCTGAATTCTTTTCCTGAATTTCCAGCATGTCATCTGATTCAACCCCAATTGTTCAGCATAATTATAGGTAGAAAAATCATTTCCCATTACACACACCTGGTAGGCAATATAGAAAGCTTTGTTAACCGGAAATTTGATGTTATGAAAAATGGTATGTGCCGTGGCTGATTCCTCCTTTTTACATCGGGTGCAACGACGGGATGAAGGCGTTTTTCCCTCACAATAGTTGGTATGGGCGCAATTGCGACACGCATATCCGTCCTTCCATTTAACATCTGCAATAAATTTCAAAACCTTATCACTGTTGGTAAAAAGTTCCTGCGCAAATTCAGTTGTTATTTCTTCTTTGAATAACATGACTATCCATTAATTTATTAATATTTACCTCAATATTTCAACAAAGATATATTTAATTTTGGTGATATCAAAACAATTTAACAGTGATACTATAATAATTTAAAAATATTGTTTTATCTTTGCACCTGATAATAAATTTAGATGCAAGCGTATGATTACTGAAGCAATCAATGAAAGATATACAAAACTTTCTGAAACAAGTTGTTGTTTGTCCTGTGGCGGTGCCATCAACCATGCCAAACCCGTATCGGGAGAGGTTTGCGTAGACCTGGGAAGTGGCAGAGGTAATGATGTGATTCGGCTGGCTGAAGAAGTTGGTGATACCGGATATGTTTACGGAATAGACATTTCAGAAGGTATGATTGCCAAAGCCAAAGAAAATCTGAAAAAATTTGAAGTTGAAAATGCTGAAATTTTGCAGGCTGAATTAGAAAAACTACCTTTGGAGGATAATCGTGTAAATCTGGTTATTTCAAATTGCACTATCAACCATGCTACTGATAAACAAGCAGTATGGAATGAAGTTTACCGTATTTTAAAGGCTGATGGCCGTTTTGTGGTGAGTGACATTTATGCTACCAAACCAATCGCTGACGAATACAGGAATGATCCGGTAGCTATTTCAGAATGTTGGGCAGGGGCTGTAACGAAAGATGAGTATCTGACCATGCTGGAGCATGCAGGTTTTAAAAATCTGGTGGTTTATGAGGAATCGGCACCTTATGAAAAGGGGAAGGCTGAGGTGGCAAGCTGGACGATCTCAGGGAGAAAAGAGTAATAAACCACATAAGGCACATGAGTCACATAAGTTTAGGCTAAGTATCGTTAAAAAAAAAGGCTGTTTTTCAGTCGAATATTCACAACAAAATAAGTTTTTATGAAAAGTGTAGTGAAGAAAGGTTGCGGATGCAACACCAAACCGGAAACTAAAGAGGCACAATGCTGCGCTAAAGTTTCTAACATCGTAGCTGGTTGTCACGACTAAGCTGTGAAAAAATGCCCCTGATCCTTCAAATGGAGCTATAATTCCATCAAAAGATCAGGGGTTATTTATTATTATACGAAGAATTATGGCAGATATCAAAGCAAGATTCGAATATCATGGTCCTGTTACACAAACCGCTAACATGGTTAGTTTGTCCGGGCATAACATCATTACTCCGGTTGCAGATTCAGAAGATTTTTTCATTGTAAATCCCCTGCACAAATCTGCGGATATCATATCGGCAGCAGAACTGGATTTATTGAAAAACAAAATTGATGCAAGTGGTGAATTTGCACTTCGTGGATATCTTGTGGATGAAGCAAAGGAAAAAAAGGCATTCAAATTAGCCTATCTTGATTTTACTGAGAAAAGAGAAACGGATGAAACCCAGCTTTTCTTTGTTCCCAATTATTCCTGCAATTTTGCCTGTTCGTATTGTTATCAGGAGGGCTATAATCCGGTACAAAAAGTTGTCAATAATGATGTAGTGGATGCTTTTTTCAATTATGTTGAAGAAGACTTTGC
>JBILFS010000181.1:0-4974 GCA_044351455.1 Paludibacter sp.
ATGAAGCAAGGGTGCAACCCAGTATAAATCTTCTCCTACTTTCTGTATGTTATATTCACCCGGAAATACCTGACTCCCTAAAGCGGATTGTGAACCTAAAACTTTATCTCCCAGAATTTCAGCCAATGATTGGTCGACAACTCTGATTTTATCGAGCGAGATGGGTAACATATTCGCAGATAAATCCTTACCAGACTCGATGGTTCCGATTTGCTCCCGGTATGATTTGGTGTGCAATAATGCCCAGGTTGTTACTGTTGGTACTACGGTAATGTATAAAAATAAAATTCCCAACAGGATAACGGGTATTTTAATTCCTTTCATTTTTGATATAGAACTTTGTTGCTGACCTAATCTTTGAATATCTGCAAAGGAATTGAGAACTATCCAGAGGATAACCAATACAATCAGGATGACTGGAAGGCTCAGAAATCTGAAATTTAGCACAGGCATGTAAGCAAAGATGATGATTACAAAGGCTAAAAGGATGATGAGGATGTTTTTAAATTTTAACATGTTGGTAAGATATATTTTTTGATTAATTTTAGTTCAAAAATAGTGAAATTCATTGATAAAACAGTCACATATTGAAAATGTTCAGGTATTATTCGTGGTATTTTTTTTTAGAGATTATTGCAAACAGTTTTTTGATATTTCAAAACGAAAATTTCATGAACACTTTTATCCTCATTGCTGTTATTAAAGCATGTGTTTTACAGTTGCCATAGTAAGAAATAATGTATTGCAAACCATCAAGCAGTACTACGATTCCCTTCCCGACGAATGGAAGAAGGATGATATGGATATTGATTTGGATTTACCATTCCTGCAGGACAGTTATTTCAGTAGTGGATTTACGAATCCGCAATTGCCTGTCATACAGAAAGAAGGAGTTTTTCCAATGCAATGGGGACTTATTCCTTCCTGGACCAAAGGCCCTTCAGAAGCGAAGGATATAGGTCTTAAAACGCTGAATGCCCGTTCTGAGTCAGTTTTTGAAAAATCATCTTTCAGAAAAAGCATTGAAAGCAGGCGTGGAATTCTTCCGGTACTTGGATTTTTCGAATGGCAGGATGTGCAAAAACAGAAATATCCTTATTTTATTTATCATCCTGAAAATAAGGGTTTTGCAATGGGAGCAATTTTCGATAAATGGCTCAATCCTCAGACTGGTCAGATTGTTACATCATTCAGTATGGTAACCACTGAAGCCAATGCCCTGATGGCAGATATTCATAATACAAAGAAAAGAATGCCCTTGATTATTCCACCTGAAAGTATCGGAAGTTGGTTGCACGACAATAATCCGGCTACTATACAATCACTGATGAAACCTTATGATGAGGCTCAAATGTCTGCTCATACCATCAGCAGAAAGGCTAACAGTACCAGGGAAAATCGTGATTACCCGGGTATTATAGAAAAAGTCAGTTATCCCGAACTCAATCAAAGTCAGCAACTGCTATTCTGAAAAATAAAAATCCCGGAATCTTTTGGAACCGGGACTTTCATAAATTCATTTGATATAAACAATTATTTGATTGTTATTGTTGCTTTTTTCACAATCTGCAATGCTGTTGTAAGTGTGTTTAAATCAGTATACATTTTTCCATCCTGTCCGGAATGATGACTTCTTCCCACAGCTATCAGCTGCACCGTTGATTGTGGCTTTTGAGTGTCGATAACTGCTTCATAAATCACAGCAGGCTGACTGGATGTTTTATACTCCTTATCTTCAGGAAATTTGTCGTTAAACCAAAACTCATTCCAGTCCCACGATTGATTAATTTCCATCATTATTTTGTATTTTCCCGACAAAGGTTTATCAGTAACCAATGTAAGTTCAAACGATCCGGGAGGTGTTGCGCCGGTATATGCATCCACAACAGGATTATTCTGCGTTGGCATAAAGTTTCCAACGTCATTTTTTATCCCGCGCTGATAAGCCCAGAAGGGTAGGGTAGCAGGTCTTAAAGTAGCACCCGGCTGCCATTTCCCTTTTGCATTAACCGATCTGTCGAAATATCCTTTCCCGATTGATTCTGCTACATACAAAGTCTGAATGTATTGTCCAGTGGAATCGGCCAACCAGATTGCCATCAATGGATGATTGTGCTTTTTTCCTTTATCCATTTTTAAAACCAGGCTTGTTCCCTGTTCACTAATCCCATATTGTGCTTTGGTTATAACTTCTGCTTTTCTCTTTTTTGCATCCACTTGTGCAACAATTGTAAGCATGATAATGCTTAGATAAATTAACTTTTTCATAAACCTTTTATTTTAAAATTTGACAATGATTCCAACTGTAGGTAAAACCGTGCCACTTTGAATTTTTACTTCTCTTAAAACATATCTTGAAGGATCTTGTTCATTGATAACCTTTTGACCGTTTGTGTCCAGATTGGTGTAAATGGGTTGTCCTTCTGTTTGGAATGCATATACATTCTGCACATCTGCATACAGGTTTAATAACCATTTTTTGAAATAAAACTCCTTGTCTATGCGAATGTCAAGCTGATGATTGGGTTTCAGTCTTAAGCTGTTAAACTCATCATAATTGATGTATGGAAGATTCTGAACATCCCATGCTGTAATAAGTGTCGATTTATCCCTGTCGATAGGTGAATATGGCGAACCACCTGAAAATCTCCAGCGACCGGCAATATTCCAGTTTTTTGGCAATTTATAGGATGCAATCAGGTTTACAAGCTGTCTTGAATCCCAACTGGAAGGACGATATACATCATTCTTGTCGGTAAATTCACTCCAGAAAAGAGTATAGGTAGCTGTTACATTCAGGTTTTTCATTTCCATCAGTTTCAACAAAAACTCCATACCATAGGCACGTCCTTTTCCGGTCGAAACAATCTCTTCATCACCAACCTGTCCGAAACCTGTTCCCTTGCTTGCAATGCTGATACCCTCTTCAACCGACATCGGATAATAATTATATGCTTTGTAAAACCCTTCCATGGTTAATCTGATGTTCCGACCCTTTAAAAATTCAAAACCTGCAATGGCCTGATTTGAAATGATAAATCTCAGATTTTCTGTTTGATTTACCATAACACCATCTTTGTTTCTGTATCCCAAAGTTGTGTAAGCCGGACGTTGGGCATATCTGCCGATATTGAAATTAATATTCAATTCATCATTGATAGAATAAGTAGCAGAAATACGGGGTGAAAACTGATTCAAAGGGTTTAACATGTTTTTATTGAAGTTATTACCAATAAAGTTTACACCCAAAGACAATTTCAGTTTTTCATCCAGAAAATCTTCTGATGCCTGTGCAAAAGCCTGATATCCAATCATAAATAATTCAGTATTATAATTTAAATTAATCAACTGATTTCCGGTAAATAATTTCCGGTTTGTTTCATTGAAATATCTCGAATAATTTACACCCGCACCCCATGTAAACTTGATGGCAGTACCGAGATATGCTTGTTCGAATCTGAGTTTATTTTCTGCTTCATCCGACATATAATCGAATACCTTGGGAAGATTTTCATCATTATCCTGAAATTTGAAATTGCTGTTTCTTAGCATATTACGACTCAATACCCAGGTGTCGATATGCTTTTCAGCAAAATGTTTGTAAATCATACCTACCGTGTAATTCCACTGACGATAAATTGGAAGATACGAAAGTATGTATTGTTGTGATTCTGTCGGATGTTCTATTCCAAGATTTAAAGTCATATTGTCGATTGCGCCAATACCAATAAATGATAATTGATTTTTCTTATCTAAATCAATTTTATATTTTACCTGAAAGTCATTGTAAGTTGGAAGGAATGGTAAACCAATCGCATCAAATAAAAACTGCAGATAGGACTGACGTGCTGACACGATGAAAGTTGATTTATCGCCAATCGGACCATCCAGTGTGAAAGCTGCATCTGATGCACCCACTGAAAGTTTTCCTTCAATTTTGTCTTTATTACCATCTCTTTGCCTGATTTCCATTACAGAACTTAATGCATTGGTTCTGTTGGCCGGAAATGCTCCCGTATAAAAACTGATATCGCGCACAAAATCAGGATTAATAATACCTACTGAACCTCCTGATGAACCCTGTGTGGTAAAGTGATTGATTACCGGAATTTCAATTCCATCCAGATAAAACACATTCTCAGATGGACCACCACCGCGTACAATCAGGTCGTTTCTGTTCGGGTCGGTAACAGCCACTCCCGGAAGTGTTTGAATCAATTTGGACACGTCGCGATTTACACCGGCACTTTTTTCAATTTCCTGAACCCCAACTGAAATTACTGAAAGGGGACTTTCTATCTTTTTAGCATTCAGATTTCGTTTTACCACTACCTCGTTCAAAATTTTTGTTGATTCATTCACAGGGATTTCCAAAAAAACTGTTTGATTACCCTGTACCTGAATTTCTTCTGAAGTGGTTGTTTCAAATCCAACTGTACTTACCACCAATCTCACAAAACCGGGATCAATACCAGTAAATATGAAATTACCATCTAAGTCGGATGTTGAGCCGGTACTTGTTCCCTGTACGAGAATATTGGCAAATTCCAGTGGCTCATTTGTTTTGGCATTGAATATTCTACCTTTAATGGTGCCTTTTTGAGCCAACAGGGATGTTAACCCGAATACCCCAATCATCAATATTAAAAAAAATCTTCTCATAATTATTGCTATAAATTGATTAATAATTAAATTTTAGTCATTAGTTTTTTTTCTATAATTTAAGTTTGTTAGTACGAAAATATATCTTTTAAACAAAACAGGTACAAAATTGTTCTATATTTATAGAAATATTTTTTACATTTGTGCAGATTTATTTTTTTTGACATGAGAACTAAAAGAATTTTAATTGAATTGGTTGAGTTAGTTGCTCAATTCGAGAACGAGTCACCCAAAGATAAAGAATTGAATACCACTGACTTTATCGGATATTTGAATGCGCAATTCAAGCCAGAAGCAGTGAAAAGAAATGCC
>JBILFS010000182.1:0-4962 GCA_044351455.1 Paludibacter sp.
TGAACCAACGATACTAACTCCCATCTCATGATTAATCTCTTCCTTGAGCAGGATATTTTTATTCTTTTCAGTATCGTAACTTTTTCTTAATTCCGAGAAATTTCTTGTTCTTTCGATCGACATCCATATTTCAGCGGGAGTGAATGGCTTTTTGAAATAATCCACAGCACCCATCCTCAAAGCATTGATAACGGTATCCATGTCACCGGAGTCGCTGATCATAATAACTTCGATGGAAGGAAAATCCTTCTTGATAATTTCAAGCACCTCAAGACCATCCATTTCGGGCATGCGATAATCGCAAATCACAAAATCTATCCTTTCTTTCTTCAAAATCTGAAATGCTACTGAAGGTCGATCAGCGACATGAACCAGATATCGTTCCTGAAGTATTGAACTTGAAAGTTTTCTGTAAACAGGATCATCATCGATGATAAGAATTTTTATTTCCTTTGATTCCATGTATTCAATTTGGTTTTTCTTTTGGTAAAACAATCGTTACTGTTGTTCCTTTACCCGGTTCGCTAGCTATATTAAATTTCCCATTGTTTTTCTTCACAAAATCCCTCACAATCACCAGTCCTAAACCTGATCCCAGTTCATTGTTTGTTCCGGCAGTTGATACAAGGGTATCAGCTTTCATAATTTTCTCCAGTTTATCTTCCGTCATTCCAATTCCATTATCTGAAATTGAAATAACAACACTATCATTAACTATTTCCGTTTTAAGGGTGACATTTCCGCCTGCTCCGGTAAATTTAATGGCATTGGAAATCACATTTCTTATGATTGAGTGAGCAGAAACTTCGTCACAGTAAGCAATTGTGTTATCTGTAATTTCCTGAATAAATCCTATTTTCTTTTCCTGAGCACTGGCACCTAACAAAAGCAAACAACTGGAGAAGATATTGTTAATATCAACATATTTTAATTCGATACGTTGTGCATCACTTTCAACTTTAGTCCAGGAAAGCAAACTATTCAATAAGATAGTTGTTTCCCTTGTTCTGATTCCTAATTGATGTATAAGTTCTTTAAAATCTTCAGAACATGGATCGAAATAACCCTGATCTATCGCATCGATTGTTTGCTGTATGCCGGATAAAGGAGAGCGAATATCGTGAGCAATAATGGAGTATAATTTGCTTTTTGTTTTGTTCATGTCGAGAATTGTTCTTTTGGAGTAAAACAATTCCAGATGGTTCTTTACCCTGACTAACAATTCTTCCTTTTTAAAAGGTTTGGTAATATAATCTACTCCTCCTGCTTTGAAACCATTAACCAGGTCTTCAGTTTGATTATTGGCAGTTAAAAAAATTACCGGAATCTCGATTAGTTTTGGATTCTTTTTAATTTCTCTACAAACAGACAACCCATCCTTATCAGGCATCATGACATCAAGCAAAATCAATGAAGGAAATTCAATCCGTTCGGAATCATTCAAAAGAGTCAGTGCCTCCATGCCATTGTTAGCGGTAAGTGTCTTATAACCATCGCCTTTTAGAATAGTATCAGTCAACAACACATTCATTGGATTGTCGTCGACTATCAAAATTATGTCTTTGGTTGGGTTCATGAGTAGGGTAATTGGTTTGACTGATGCAAATATACACAAATATATTATTTTAAACTGCAATAACTGATGTTTTTTTGCAGAATTATAGAACAATAATAAATATGTTTGTATGAATTTTAATTTGAAGAACAACAGAAATCCTGATTTTATTGAATATAATACGTATATCTGTTTAGTTACTTTACATGTTCTCAAAAAAATTCACTGCCTGATTTAATTTCCTCAATAAATAAGTATTAAAATATATTTTTAAAAAATTCCGAATAGTTCCAGCGTATATATCTCTTATTCAATTGATTAAAAAATATATACAAAGTTTATCAGAAATTTCGTGCCCGCACACGAATAAATAATTTGTTTTTTTCAAATAAACACTTATATTTGCGTTGTTTTACTGTGTCCGCACACGGAATTTGCAAAAACCAGATTTATAAACAGATGAAACGAACATGACAAACACGGAATCAAAAATAAGAATTAAGGATATCGCATTGATGGCAGGAGTGTCGGAAGGCACTGTAGATCGTGTTTTACACCATAGAGGCGAGGTATCAGCAAAAAGTCTGGAAGCAGTGACCAAAGTTTTGGAAGAAATCAATTACTCACCCAATTTATTAGCAAGATCACTCGCATCCAAGAAAACATACACTTTTGTGTGTATGATTCCAAAACATCGGCCTGATGAATATTGGAAAAGCATAGAGGATGGTTTCCTGAAAGCATCAAAAGAATTTATACATTATAATGTAAGTCTGAAGAAACAATATTTTGATCAGTTTGATGTTAACTCTTTCTTAAATATTACCGGGGATTTGCATTTGTCTGAAATTGATGGTGTTGTAATTGCTCCAATCTTTCGGGACGAAACAATTGCTTTTACCAATATGCTTTCAGAACAACACATCCCTTTTTCTTTTATCGATTCAATGATTGAAGAAGTGCCATTTCTGACCTATTATGGCCAGAATTCCTTTCAAAGTGGTTATGTTGCAGCAAAATTATTGTTAAGTTCCATGCAGGAGAATTCCAGGATTATTGTTGTTAGAACCAAAAGAAAGGGCTCATCTTCTAATCAGACCAAAGGAAGAATCAATGGTTTTATGGAATATATCGCCCGCCATAATCTGAATAATATCAGTTTGATAAATATTGAACTGAAAGACAATGACGATTCTTATAACAGAAATTTATTACAATCAATATTTCAGGAAAACAACAATATTAAAGCTCTCATCACTTTTAATTCAAAAATATACAAATTAATACAGTATATGGATGGAATTGAAATTCCTGACATCAGAATTATCGGATATGATTTGCTTCAGAAAAATATTCAGTTTCTAAAAGAGGGTAAAATATCATATCTTATAGGACAAAGGCCGGAAAAACAGGCCTATACAACAATCAAAGACATGTGCAATGCTGTCATCCTCAAACAGGAAACAAAAAAAACAACCTATGTTCCAATTGATATCCTTATGAAAGAGAACATTGAAGACTATTTGAATTTCGAACAATAAACAAAATAACCCTTTTATAAACAAAATATAAAATGAAATTAGGAAAAATCAGTATCGGCATGGGCGATCGTTTTGCTCATCAGGGAGAAGCTCAGTTAAGGGCTGTCATCAGAGCCAATCAACAGGGATTTGACATCAATCCTGTTTGGAATAAATCGAACCGGGAACATACTTATGTTCATTCTCATCCTTCGGATGTACGTAAAGAAGCTGATGCAGCTGTTGCAGCATTGGGCTTTAGTGGAAACTATTTTGTTGATGCTGACCATATCAATCTGAATACTGTTGCTCCATTTGTTGAAACTGCGGATTTTTTCACCCTGGATGTTGCTGCGTTTATAGGCAAACCCAGTGCTGAAGAAGATGTCGCTGCTTTTGTCAAATCATGTGAGAAATACCTGGGTGATTTGCTTATTCCGGGCATGAAAAAACCTTTACATGTAAGTAATGAATTACTCACTGAAATCGCAGGTAAATTTTTAGCTGCAGCCCAACAGGCTTCTGAAATTTATCAGTATTTGGTAGAGAAAAAAGGAAAAGATACTTTTGTTACTGAAGTTTCCATGGATGAAGTGGAAAGTCCGCAATCGCCTGTTTACATGTTGTTTATTCTGAAAATGCTGGCTGATAAGGGTGTTCCTGCTCAGACTATCGCTCCAAAATTTACCGGAAGGTTTAACAAAGGGGTGGATTATGTGGGTGATTTGAATCAGTTTGCAACAGAATTCGAAGAAGATGTATTGGTTTTAGATTTTGCTGTAAAGGAATTTGGCCTTCCTGAGGAACTCAAACTAAGCGTGCATTCGGGTAGTGATAAATTCTCTATTTATCCAATTATCGCTGATATTATTAAGAAGCATGACAAAGGACTTCACCTTAAAACAGCAGGCACTACATGGTTAGAAGAAGTAATCGGTCTGGCTGTTGCCGGAGGTGACGGACTGGAATGTGCCAAAGAAATTTATGCCCGTTCTTATGATCATCAGGTAGAACTTTGTGCGCCATATGCCGATGTAATTGACATTGATGGCAGTAAACTTCCATCCATTGAGGAAGTGAGAGGCTGGAGCAGTGAAAAATTTGCCAACACGTTGAGGCACATACCCGGTCATCCTGACTACAATCTGAATTTCAGACAATTAATTCATGTTGCCTACAAAGTTGCCGCCGACATGGGGGATGATTATTATAACTTGTTGAAAAAACATGCAACTGTTATCGGTCAGTGTGTTGAAGAAAACATCTACGATCGCCATCTTAAAAGACTGTTTAATCTGCAATAAATAACCATATAAATTAAATATCATGAACAACTTATTTAATATCAAAGATAAAGTATTTGTAATTACCGGTGGTGGTGGCATTCTGGGACGCGGCATGGCCGGTTATATGGCTGAACAGGGCTGTAAAATTGTAATCCTCGACAGGTCTGAAGAAGCTGGTATGTCTGTAGTATCTGAAATTACAGCCAAAGGCTTTGATGCCACTTTTTTCTATTGTGATGTTTTGAACAAAGAAGTGCTGGAGCAAAATGCCCGCGATATTGTTGCAAAATATGGCCGCATTGATATTCTGGTAAATGCTGCAGGTGGCAATATGCCCGGTGCAACTATTGGTCCTGATAAAACCATTTTCGATCTTGAGATTGATGCCTTTAAAAAGGTAGTAGATCTGAATTTGTTTGGTACAGTAATGCCAACCATGGTATTTGCAAAAATCATGGTAGAACAGAAATCCGGAAGTATCATCAATATTTCTTCTGAATCTGCCCTGAGACCACTGACAAGAGTTGCAGGTTATGGTTCATCGAAAGCAGCTGTTACAAATTTCACAAAATACTTATCCATCGAAATGGCTACCAAGTTC
>JBILFS010000184.1:0-4958 GCA_044351455.1 Paludibacter sp.
AGTTATTACCGGAAGTTTGTAAGTAGTTGCACCAGGTGTAAGGGTAATTGATGAAATTCCTTTAGGAGCATTAAGAGTTGCTTGAACATTAGTTTCAGTAGTATTTGCCGAAACTTCGATGTTTATAGCATCTGTTGCTAAGCCAGATGCATTGCTATTGATAGCATCAAATGCAGCTTTCAGAGTGGTATAGGACGTTGATGGATCTATGCCATTAGCACCTTTGATATTTACCTGAGCCGATACGAAAGTCGCACAGCTGAGTATTAATGTTAGAATAATTCCTGTAATTTTCTTCATAAGAATTGATTTTTAAAAAGAGTTTGAAAATGTTGATTTGTAATTTTAAGAGAAAAGTCAACCACCTAAATCCCCTTTTTTACAAGGGATTTAGGAAGTTAAAAATGTAAGATAAGTTGAATTAATTTTATCGTACGAAACAAAAACTATTCAATAAATAATTTTTGGTTGCGTGTAGATTTGCTTGATATTAACGAAACAATATAAGCACCTTGTTTCAAAACACCATTTACATTCAAAGTGTGCGAACCATTTAAGCTAGTTGCATAAACAATTTGGCCGTTCATATTGCTGATTCTCAAACTGTAGTTATCTTGTTCTTCAACTTTGATATTTAGTATTCCATTACTTTTAACGGGGTTTGGATACATACCAAAAGCAGATTCAGTTGGATTATTGATACCAGTTGCATCAACAACATCCACATTCACAATTTTGTCAATAATCACATTGTAAATAAACTGATGCCAGGATGAAGGAGTGAAATTGACTTTTAATTCTTTTTGTCCTTTTTCAGCCATAACTGTTCCACTAACCGGATTGTATGCATATGCTCCGGTGATTGGAGATGTTGCATTTAATTGTGTTGCGCCCAAAGCAGTATTTACAACTATACTGGCCGGGGTCCATATTACCGGAGGGTCAACTTTTGACAATGTTGGCTCATAAACCATTACACCATCAAGTCTTGCTTTAAGACCAGCAACAGCACCGACTGAATACATTCTGAACCAATTGATTGCCTCCATGTTTGGCTGACCAGCTGCTCCTGCAGTAATCCCACCTGCACTTAATTTCAAATTCAAATTATTCAAACCATTTTTAATATTTGCCTTTGTTACATTAAACTGAATTTCAGCTTGATCGGGAAGTCCTCCACTTCCTATTTCGATTGATAAGTTATTTCCTAATTTTGTAGCATCCTCTATCCAGAATCTTAGTCGGAGAATTCCATTAGCGAGTGTAACACCTGTATTTACTGGAGTTGCAGCACCAATGGCGTCTGTAGATCTTGGTGATACAAATAAGGTTGTATTTGTTCCGGCCAAAGTGTTTTCCAAACAGCCTGCTCCCTGAATCATATCAGTTGTGTTTACTGAAAGTGTGGTTCTTGTTCCATTGAGCGACCAATCACAAAAACCTCCTGTTAAGGCATCGCAATTATCAAAATAAGTCGGACCTTCATCCATGTAAAGTGCCTGAACATTTACTGCCATAGCTGGCATCATAAGCGTTGTTGTGGCATTATAAATGTTATCAATAACCGGCATTCCTTCAGTTATTACCCAACGGTCGAATACCTTTCCTGCTGGTGCAGGATCGGCAACAATATTAGCTACTGCAGCAGAAGCTAAAGTTCCACTACCAGTTCCACCGGTTACTGAAAGGGCATAATCTGCCGCATTTGCGAAGTTCTGAACTCCGAGCAACATAATAGCTGCTACGAAAATAAAAATGTAGTTTTTCATCATAAATAAATTTAAATATTAGTACTAAGAGTTTATTAATTTTTGAACAAATGTAGATACAAGCAATTAATGAATGATTAATAAAAGATTAATTATTGATTTTTTCGTTGAAAAATTCAACAATTTAATTGCCACCCCATTTAGGGGGTGTGAAAATAAAATTATTCCATTGGGCTTTAGCCAAATACATAAAGAGGTTTAGCTAAAGCCAATATGATTTTTAAACCAATACCGGCCGCTAAAGCAACCGGCAATTTATAGTTAACATATAACTCTAGTTAAGAATACATTATTAGCATTATAAAATTAATTGATACTAATTTCGGCAAAAACTGGCAAATGATCAGAAAGATAAAACAATCCGAATGAGTCAGACAAATGGGCATGTCGAAGTACCTTAACTTTATCATTGATAAATATATAATCAATTTTTCGCGAGAGGACTTTTACGGCAAAACCGCCACTTGTTGCTACTGGTCCATAATGCGGAGTAATGGTTTTATCCATGGCATCCGACAAATAGCCTAAGATTAATTGAACGGAACTTGAATTTTTCGACAAATTTAAATCGCCGGTAAGAATCAAAGGCAGCCCTACTTTATTAATTTCTTTCATCATTTTGATGGTTAGCAGCGCAGCTTTATCACGTGCCACCTTACCCTGATTGTCGAAATGGGTGTTGAAAACATAAAATGACTTTCCGGTAGTTTTATGTTTTAATTTTATCCAGGTTACTGTGCGATTATGTGCGGCATCCCAGCCTTTTCCGGGCTTTTCAGGAGTTTCGTTTAACCAAAACACGCCATCGTTCAATTTTTCGAAGCTATTTTTCTTGTAAAAAATGGCTGTATGTTCACCCGAGCGAGCACCATCATCGCGGCCAACTCCTACATGGTCAAATTCAGGAAATGCGGCAGTCAAATCATCCATTTGCTCAGGAAGTGCTTCTTGTACAGCAAAAATGTCGGTTTGATGGAATCTTAGTAATCCAGCCACTTTATCTTTACGCAAAGGCCATGCATTTAGACTATCGCCGGGAGTATTCATTCGAATATTGTAGCTAATAATATTAAAAGTTGCCGTAGGTTTTGATTTGCTAAAAGCATTGGCTGTAAAGGCAGTCAGAAGAATTGTCACTATGACAAAAGCGTTTAAATTGAATGTTCGTTTCATTTTGTTTTAAAAATTAAATTTTTACTTCATCTTCGATAGATTATTCCATTCAATCTATTCGAAAAAATTTCGTGTTTGCTTTGGCCTGTTTTTGTCCTTTTTCACCCAACGAAATTTATCTCCTTCAACAATTAGGTCTAAGTCCTTTTTTGGCGTTACCTGAGGAGCAAATGAAGTTGGTCCTGACTTTTTCATTTCATCCATTATGGCACGATATTTTGGATTAGTTGCCAGATTTGTCCAATCGTTAGGGTCTTCAATTCGATTGTAAAATTCTTCTGTTTTATCTTCATATTGAATATAACGCCAATTCATATTGATAACAGCATATCCACCTCTTTTGGGATATGGAAGAATAACATTGCGCTCTTTGGCTGATTTGGGGTTTTTCAAGGTTGAAGCAAGTGAAACTCCATCTAAAACAGTGTTATTCGGGAGCTTGCATAATTCAACAAATGTAGGGTACATATCAATTAAACTAACTGTAGTTGATACCCTTGTGTTTTTTGGGATTCCCGGACCAGCCCATAAAAAAGGAACATGCGAAGTTCGTTGCCAGAGGGTGTGCTTACCCCAGATTCCTTTTTCGCCAAGATGAAATCCCTGGTCGCTGAATGCAACTACTATCGTATTTTTTTTATAAGGTGAAGCATCTAATTCATCGAGCACTTTACCCAACATGGCATCAGCAAACGAAACGCATGCTAAATAACCAAGAATAGCATCTTTTACAGCATCAATTGCTTCCAACTCCTTGTGTTGTTTCATTTTATTTTGAGCCATCATGCGTATTTGAGGAGGTAAATCGTCAATGTCACCTTCTTTGTAGGGCGGAAGTTGAATAGAATCACGATTATACAAATCAAAATATTTTTGAGGAGCATAATTGGGGTAATGCGGACTATATAAACCCAATGCAAGGAAAAACGGCTTATCGTGCTTGCGACGAATAACTTCGCAGGCCCAATTGGTACGTATTACATCTACCATTTCATTTTCCTTGTTATTATCTATGGGCCCCCATTCAAGATGCAATGCAGTACCGCCTTTTTTGCCGGTTTTTATATAATACGGACTGTTTGGATAAGGTGTAGGAAGTGGCACATCATTCATGTGATAACCATTCATCTCCCAGGCCATGTCTTTTTCTTCCTGACTTCGCGAATGGTATTCGTCCCAACCACGTTGGTCAAGAAATCCCGACCTATGATGATAAATTTTTCCTGCTCCAAAAGTTTGATAACCCCCATTTTTAAACGCCATTTGCAAAGTTACATAGTCAGGATGGTCGTACATGAAAAAATCTTCTTCGTAACAACCCGATTTGGTGACATGCAATCCCGTCATAATTGCTGCCCGGGATGGAGCACTAAAAGTACCGGCGGCATGTGCATTGCTAAACGACATGCCCGACTTTGCTAATCTGTCAAAATTGGGTGTTTTAACCTGCGAATAACCCAAGGGGTTAATCATGTCATTCAGATCGTCGAGCGCAAAGAAAATCACATTGGGTTGTGAGTTTTTCTCTTTCTTGTTACTTGCTAACGTTGAAGTGCTTAGAGTACATCCTATGAAGCTAATACCCGTAAGCATAAGATAATGATTGGATAATTTCATCTGTATTAAATTAGCCCCCTAACCCCCGACCTCTATCCTCCTTCGGGTACTTTCTCCTACAGGAGAAAGAAAAAGGAATAATAGTGGTTCAAGGAATAGAAAGTGGTTAGTAACTTTATAATCAAATCCTTATGTGATTTAAATTTCTTAATTATATGTTTACAACTAATTTCTTCGTAATTTTTGAATTTCCATATTCAACAACTACAAAATAAACGGATTGGTGCAATAATCCTTGCGTATTAATATCGAATGTAGTTGCACTTTCTACTTTGTTTTGATAAACTATTTGTCCCAACAGATTTACTATTATTATCTGAACATTTTTCATACCACTAAAGCCTGCCAAATCAATTGAAAATATGCTTTTAGTAAGTGGATTTTGATAAATGTTGATTG
>JBILFS010000186.1:0-4914 GCA_044351455.1 Paludibacter sp.
GAATGAACAAGGATATTCTCCTGAATGGATTCAATACATTAAAAATTCAATTTCTCAGATAACACCCCGTTTTACAACAAAACGAATGATTGATGATTATATTGAGAAATTCTACAGCAAATTAGCTAAAAGATCGGCTGTTTTAAAAGAAAATTCATTTTCAAAAGCAAAAGAAATCGCAGCATGGAAACAGAAAATTGCTGCCGGCTGGGATAGTATTGAAATTCTGAAAGTAAATATTCCTGAAAAGCTTATACAACAGTCACAAGTAGGTGAAGTTTACAAACTTGAAGTTGTTTTAGGCATCGGTTCTTTAAACGACAAAGGTATTGGTGTTGAACTTGTTGTTACCAAAAAAGATAAACACAACAACGATACACTATATGATGTTGAAGAGCTTCAATTGGTTCGAACAGAAGGCAATGCATTGTATTTCGGTCTTGATTATCAGTTGAACCGTGCCGGATCATTCAGATATGCGTTCAGGATGTTCCCTAAAAATGAAGATTTACCACACAGACAGGATTTCTGTTATGTGAAGTGGTTTTAAGAATAATGGTTAATGGTTAATGATTAATGGTTAATGGTTAATGGTTAATGGTTAGTGATTAATGATTAATGGTTAATGGTTAGTGGTTAATGGTTAATGGTTAATGGTTAATGATTAATAAATATGAAGGATTGGAGTAAATGCTCTGATCCTTTTTTTATTCCCCGAAACTTACCGGAATAAACTGATAACTGTCGCCATCAAACAGACCTTTGTCGTTGATTTTTAATCGGGGAATAACGATCAGCGACATGAAAGCCAGGGTCATGAATGGTGCTGCCATCGTTGATCCATACGATCTGACGGCCTGTTCAGCAAGCTGATATTTTTCAGCTACTTCCAAACCGGGCAAGTCAGACATCAATCCTGCAATGGGTAATGGTAACAAGTAAGTTTCGTTAACATCAACAGCAACGATCCCTCCCTCCTTTTCAACAATGGCATTGATGGCTTTCACAAGCATTTCGTCGGTTGTGCCAACAGCTACAATATTATGACTATCGTGAGAAACGGTTGATGCAAAAGCACCTCTTTTGATGCCAATATTTCTGATAAATCCAATTGCAGGTTTCGATTTCTCATACCGGTTATACACCACAATCTTCAAAACATCCTGTTGAATGTCTGAAATGATATTTCCGTTTTCAATCAATGGATCTGCAATATTGTTGTCAGTCGATAACTGACCTTCTTCGATACTGATTACCCTCAGTTTATTTCCCTGAGGTATCACACGGATGTCGTCTGAATTTATTTCTAAAGCATTAAACTGATTGATATTTTCTTTCAGCAAACTTTTTTCAAACAAAGCCTTCCCTTTTGATGCAACTTTTTCACCACCAATCCAGGTTTCGGGACAACTAAAATCATTCAAATCTTTAACAACTATAAAATCAGCAGGATCGCCCTGCTGCAATAAACCCACATCAAGCCGGTAATGTTTCACCGGATTCAGTGTGGCTGCTTTCAGAATATCAAAAATTGAATAACCAAGTTGTAAAGACCTTGTAACCAAAGTGTTTATATGTCCGTTCCTAATTAAATCATCCGGATGTTTATCGTCAGAACAAAACATAATCATGTCCGGATAAACGGCAATTAAAGGTATCAGATCTTCGAAATTTTTGGCAGCACTTCCTTCTCTGATGAGCACTTTCATCCCCAGTTGTATTTTTTCGATGGCTTCATCCATGGTCATACATTCATGATCGGTTGAAATACCACTGCTGCAATATTTTCTTAAATCCTCACCATTCAGTCCGGGCGCATGTCCGTCCACAGGTTTTCCATGCTTCAACGAAATCTGAATTTTTCTCCACACTTCTTCATCATCGTTAATTACACCCACATAATTCATCATTTCTGCCAAAAAATGTATATCATCACGCTTCATGAGTGCTTCAATATCCCCGGAATCCAGCACAGCCCCTGCCCTGTCGTGTTCAGTGGCCGGCACACAGGACGGAGCGCCAAAATAAAACTTCATGGGAGAAAGATTAGCATTTTCAATCATGAAATTGATTCCATCCACGCCGCAAACATTGGCAATTTCATGCGGGTCGCACACACAGGCTACTGTGCCCTGCGGAATGCTGAAACGTGAAAATTCTGCCGGTGGCATCATGGAACTCTCAATGTGGATGTGGGAATCCACAAATCCGGGGAGAAGAAATTGATTATCAACATTTTCCTTTTCTTTGATGGATTTTATCATTCCATCTTCAATTTCAATCTCACCTTTATATATTTTTTGCTGAATGATATCAACAATATTTCCCGTTATTAGCATAAAATTGTGTTTTTTATTCAAAAGTAATGATTTTTTTATTGAATGCAACAAAATTGAACATATTAACATCTTCCATTAGTAAATTTGCAGTTTAATATATTACATCAAATTAGTCATATTATTCATACATCAAATTAAATATATACCTATGAAGAAGCTATTTTTATACATCCTTTTGCCGGCGACTTTTTCTGCCTGTGAGGATATCAATAATCTTCCTTTAGAAGATGCCAAACCCATTGTATTGAAAGCTGTGCAACAAAAACGAATTGCTCAGGATAATGATTTTGCCTTTGAATTATTCAAACAAACCAGGGAAGTTACGGGTGAAAGAAATCTGATGGTCTCGCCATTAAGTGTTAGTATTGCCCTTGGCATGACCAGAAATGGAGCTGTCGGGGAAACCCTGGAAGGTATGAACAAAACATTAAGACTTTCGGGATTATCCGATGAGGAAATCAATGATTATTATCAGAATATGATTACGAATTTGCCTTTACTCGACAAAAAAACCACTCTGAACATTGCAAATTCAATATGGTATAGAAAATCTTATCCTGTAAAACCTGATTTTTTACAAATCAGCAAACAGTATTTTGGTGCCTATGTGAGCGAACTCGATTTTTCGAATCCTGCGGCTAAAGATAGTATCAACAATTGGTGTGCTGGTAAAACGGATAATCTTATCACAGATATTCTTGATGTAATTCCCGGGAATGCGGTGATGTATCTGGTAAATGCTGTTTATTTTAAAAGTAACTGGCGTAAAAAGTTTGATGAATCCAAAACAACACTCCGGCAGTTCACCAATGATAAATCGGAAAAAATTATGCTGAACATGATGTATGCAAAAGACACGCTGATGTATGCTGAAAACTCTGATGGTCAGTTTGTTGATCTGGAGTATGGCAACAAGGCTTTTGCAATGACTGTTATTTTGCCATCGGCAGAGTCGGGAGTTAAAGGTGTTTTATCGAAACTGAACACCGTTTATATCAATGACATTTACAGTCAGATGAGTTTGAATGAAACAGAACTCTATTTACCAAGATTTAAATCCAAAAACAAATTATTACTGAACGACCCTTTGATGAATATGGGTATGACGAAAGCATTTGAAGACAGAAATGAGTTTAGCCGCATTACTGATAATTCAATTTTCATTTCCAGGGTTTTACACGATACCAGTATTGAAGTTACTGAATCGGGGACCATCGCTGCAGCAGCAACGGTTGTGGAAATGCGTGAAAAGGCAAATTTTACAAGAATAGTGAATGCAAACAGACCTTTTATCTACATCATCAGGGAAAAAAGTACAGGCGTAATTCTTTTTATTGGAAGCCTGGAAAATCCTGCGAAATTTTAATCTGTAGTCGTTTTCTCATCAATAGCCGACTGGTCGGGGTATTTCAATGATTTGAATGCCCTGCCCAGTTTTTCTATGATATCTCCTGCCATCAATGACTCCTCCGACTGTTCTTCCAAAGCCAGATCGCCCGCCAATCCATGGATATAAACCCCGATAACAGCTGCAAACTCAGATTCATATTCCTGAGCGAGCAAAGCGCCGATAATTCCTGTTAAAACATCACCTGAACCAGCAGTAGCCATTCCGGGATTGCCTGTACTATTGATATAAACTTTCCCATCGGGACAGACAATTCTGGTAAATGCACCTTTAAGGACTACATACAATCTGAACCTGGAAGCAAGATTAATAGCCTTTTCAAGTCTTATCGCAGAATCGGTTGAAGAGCCACACAGACGGTCAAATTCACCCGGATGAGGTGTAATAATGCTTCCGGGAGGCACCTGATTCAATAAATGATCGTGAGCAGCAATGATATTGAGTGCATCTGCATCCAGTATAATCGGAACCCTGATATGTTTCAACAAATGATTCATCATATCCACAGTCAGTGTTCTTGTTCCCAATCCCGGACCAATGGCGATAGCATCATATCGGTCGGTATGATAAAACTCTGTCACACAATCCTGATGTTTATCAGCTTCGTAAATAACTTCGGGAGCTACATTCTGAAGAATACAACGATTAGATTCGGGTCCGTGTAAAGTAACGAGTCCGACACCAGCCCTCAATGCTGCTTTCGACACAAGAATAGAAGCCCCGGCCATACCTTTGCTACCGGCAATAATGCCAAGATGACCAAATGTTCCCTTATGAGAAAATGTTTTACGATTCTTAAAAATACTCCTGATATCTTCAATTCCTACTAATTTATACGGACTTTCAGTCGTTTCAATGCCTTCAGGATGAATGCCGATATCCAGCACCTCCCACTCACCCACAAACTTCTCATTTTCAGCAAAAAAGAAGGATAATTTAGGAAATTGAAAACTGAATGTTCTATGCGCTTTGATGGAAGTTTCGGAGAAATGATGTGCTCCATCACTTTTCAATCCGGATGGAATATCGATAGAAATAATAGTGTTGTTCAAAGAATTGAGATAAAGAATCAGCTTTGACCAATTACCTGTTAATGGTCGGTTAAGTCCTGAACCGAACAAACCGTCAATTACAACAGCATCAGGCTTAATCAGCGGTTTTCCGAAT
>JBILFS010000187.1:0-4876 GCA_044351455.1 Paludibacter sp.
CTGAAGCCATATTTTGAAGCGAATCCGATTCCAGTGATCTCAGAGAATCGGCATTCGCAAAATAATAAATTCCATTATGCGGTAAAAGAGATAAAACACTATCAATATCTTTGTCTTTGACCATTCCAAAAACAATGCGTAAGGATTTGTATTGAATATTCTGAATTTGCTTTAAAAGTTCTTTTATTCCATGACTATTATGGGCAGTATCAACATATAAATTTTGTTTGCATTTGATTTTTTCCCATCGTCCTCTTATTCCGGTTAGCGAACAGCTTACTTTTAAACCTTCTCTTATTGCATCATTGCCAATTTTGAATTTAGAAAAATGATTTATGGTTTTAATGCTTTGAATAACAGTTTTCAGATTATTAAACTGATATAATCCACTAAGCTGAGAAGAAAAATAATCACCCTGATAAGAAAATTTTAGTCCATCCTCTTGCTGATCTATATCATTCAAATCAATCTCATCAGAAGCGAAGATAATTGGAGAATCAGTTTCTGTTGATTTATTAACAAAAACCGGCCTTGTTTCTTCAAGATACTCACCAATGACAACAGGAATTTTTTGTTTAATAATTCCGGCCTTTTCAAATGCTATTGCTTCTAAAGTATTACCTAAAAATTCTGTATGATCAAATCCTATATTGGTTATTACAGATAATTCAGGAGTAATGATGTTTGTACTGTCCAGTCTGCCCCCTAATCCTGTTTCAATAATGGCAATATCTACCTGTTTTTCAACAAAATAACAAAAAGCCATTGCCATTGTTAATTCAAAAAAGGAAGGTCTGATTTCATCACAAATTTCTTTGCTGTGAATAACAAAATCAACAACAAAATTTTTGTCAATTGGAATACCATTGATGCGGATTCTTTCAGAAAAATCAACCAAATGAGGAGAAGTATAGAGACCTGTTTTATAACCTGCTTTTTGAAAAATCGCAGCTAACATATGCGATACAGAACCCTTACCGTTTGTTCCGGCTATATGAATCGACTTGAATTTTTGATGAGGATTATCATAACTATGCATCAATTTGATAGTATTATCCAAACCAGGTTTGTAAGCCGCTGCACCTATTCTGTGGAAAACCGGTAAACGATTGTAAAGAAAGTTGATAGCTTCAGAATAATTCATTTAATCAGTAGTTTCTAACACCAAAAATTTTACTTCCAATTCGAACCATGGTACTTCCATATTCTATGGCTATTGGAAAATCATCAGACATGCCGGAAGATAATATATTAAAATCGGATAAATAGCTATAATTCAATGATTTAATTTCAAGAAATAATTGATTTAAATGAGCAAATTCCTGTTTAACCAAATCAATATCATTCGTGAAAGTTGCCATGCCCATTAATCCGCAGAAATTAATAAATGGATATTTCTGATCAAGATTCTCAACAAATAAAAGTGATAATTCAGATTTATCAAATCCAAATTTTGAATCTTCAGTTGCTATATGAATCTGAATCAGACAATTAACCTTTCTGTTAGCTTTTTGTGCCTGTTTATTGATTTCATTTAATAACTTTTCTGAATCCACTCCATGAATAAGATCAACAAAACTTACCAGATATTTAACTTTATTCGTTTGCAAATGACCAATAAAATGCCATTCAATATCCTTTGGACACTGTTCATATTTTTCGACAAGTTCCTGAACCTTACTTTCACCAAAAATTCGCTCCCCGGTCTCATAAGCTTCTAAAATTGAAGATACCGGATTAAATTTTGAAACGCAAACAAGTTTAACTTCTTCAGGAATTCCTTTTCGGATCAATTCTATGTTTTGTGCTATCGACATGAAATTTATTGGTTATCAGATTCTTCCGATTTTCCATAACGGTAAACATCCATAATTAATGTTTCAGTAATGATGGCTACTTCATAATCAGCCATAGAACCCTTCATCGATAGAGTATGTCTTTCTAAAGCCTGTTTAATATCACTCGCCTGTACCATCATTACGACAGGAACTTTTTTCTCCACACCTTTTTCTTCATCCAGGGTTATATAATTAACTTTAAATCGGTACCATTTATCACCATCATCAAAAAAGAATAATTCTGAAATTTTAACCCTCTTAATATTTGCTACTGAAAATTCACCACTTATAAAAGGTCTCATCTCTTCAATAATTCTTTCTTCAGCCTCTGTAAATGATAATGCATCAACAAGATACGATTCATTTACTTTTACAATTTTTCCTTCTTCAGCAGTTTTTTCAAACTTCACCTTACACTCAAACCAACTATGCATATATAATTTTTTATTAATAATTTCAGAATACTCCAATCCCCCATATCAGGGCTAGTTTAAGAAACAATGAATTTCCGGAATAACCCGGAGTTTGTTTTGTATAAATGTTATAACCAGCATCCAGTTTTAAACTCAGATAACTTTGACTTTGACCATACATCCAGTTATAATAATTATTCATTTCAGAGGAATTGAACATATTATTATATTTTTGACCAAAATTGAGGTCAGTAATTTTAATTTCAGTATGAATTCCCGGTGAAAAACAAAATGAATTAAAAATCTGATATTCCGGATCATTTTCATTCGGAGAAATATTCCTTTCCAGGCTATAACCACCAATGCCAATATAGGGTGCTAAATGAAACGGGCTTTTTCTTACAAAAAAATATCCCAATATTATTTCACCGCCTGAGTATGTAAATGCTTCATTTACTGGTAATATTGTATTATCTTCAAATGTAACTTGCTTCAGAAGTGAAACGTTACCTACATTAATAGACATTGACGAATAAACTTTGTTGATATTAAAATCCATAGCGAAATTAAATAACACACCAGGTGTTATTAAGGATTTCAAATTTCCCTGATGTAAAACAGAAGTTGCACCAAGTCCATAAGCAAAAGATCCTTTAAAAATTGGTGCAGGTAAGAAGTTATTTATAAAATTTGTATATGAAGAATTTTTATATTTTGATTTAAATTCTTTTATTAACGCAGAGTATTGTTCATCAGAGCGCTCATTTTTAACAAAATATAGAAATATTTCGAATAGAGCCTTATTTTCATCATTTAATTCCTGATTATTGATTTCCGATTGAAAATAATCCACTTGTTTTTTAATCAGAATATATAATTTATCAGAATAATTTTCAGTAAAGTTGTAGCAATTTCCCTGATTTGATCTGCTATTAGCATCAGCAACATGATCCAGAAATCCCCGGTAATTATTCATTAATAGTAAAGTGTAAAGTTCTTCGTTGTAATTAAGAAAACTACACCCCCTTTTTTCTGCTAAATCATTTAAATAGAAGTAAACTTTTCCAACTCTCAATTCATCCTTAGCAATTAAACTTTGAACCAATAATTTTCTGCCATTGTTCATGATAAGCTCGGTACTGTCAACATAAGCTTTGATTTCACGATCTATCTGAGCATTAGAAAACTGAAAAAAGACAAATATAAAGAAGAATAATGGTAAAACTCTGTATTTCATATGGTTAAAAATGAATCTGATTATTTAATTCTGATATGTAAAGATAAAAAATCATTGTGACAATACCAATTTTTATCCAAAGAAATTAAAATATATCTATCTTTGCAAACATGATGGAATTACCCGATAAAAACACACAACTATTTATCAATCTTCATTCAGAAGACAATATTAAGGATGTTGCATTAAAAGCAGGAAAGATTAAAGATATTGATGTTGAATATGCTATTCGACAAATATCCGGCCGACAAAAAGTAAAAACTAAGATTCCGGAATTTTATTCCAATGAAAATTTGATTTATCCTCCCGGATTATCATTAGAGCAAAGTTCATCTTCTCAAACTGCAAAATATAAATCCGGATTATTTAAGGGGAAACATTTGATAGATCTGACAGGTGGTTTTGGAGTTGATTTTGCATTTATGTCAGCATCATTTGAAAAAAGTACTTATATTGAAAAAAATCCAATCCTTTGTGAAATTGCAAATCACAATTTTCAGCATATTGCTATAAATAATTTTCATGTCTATAATGCTGATTGTAAATATATTAATAAAGATTTATCAACTGCAGATTTAATTTATATTGATCCACACAGAAGAGATAATCTGGGTAAAAAGAAAGTTTTTATTGCAGAATGCGAACCCAATGTAATCGAAATGATGGATGAATTATTCAGAATTTCACCCAAAATTTTGATAAAATTATCACCAATGCTCGATATCACTCAGGCAATTCTTGATCTGAAATATGTAGTTGAAGTGCATGTAATTGCTGTTGAAAATGAATGTAAAGAAATTTTGTTTATTCTTTCGAAAGATGTTCCGGAGGATATAAGAATTCGAACCATTAATTTTAAAAAAGATAACATTCAGCATTTTGATTTTAATTATAAATCGGAAGAAAACCTTCAAATTGAATATTCAGATGATGTATTGCCATATATTTACGAGCCAAATGCAGCAATTATGAAGTCAGGAGCCTTTAAGTCAGTTGCAAAACAATTTTCACTAAAGAAATTTCATCCAAACAGTCACATTTACACCTCATCAGAAAGAATTATTAATTTTCCCGGAAGAGTATTTCAACTGAAACGTGAACTTAATGAACTAAAAATCAATATAAAACAACTAAAAAAAGAAATTCCCAAGGCCAATATTAGTCTCAGGAATTATAAAATGACAGTTGAGAGTTTCAGAAAAAAATCAGCCATTGAAGATGGCGGAAATGTGTATATATTTGGATTTCAGGCCATTAATAATAAATTTAAATTGATCGAGACTGAGCAAATATTCTTTTGAAATATATTACTTTTTCAATAACTTAAGTTGAATGCGTTTACGATCCTGATCAAGTTCGATAATTCGAACTTTTACATGCTGATGCAA
>JBILFS010000188.1:0-4863 GCA_044351455.1 Paludibacter sp.
CTTGGTGACTTGCCCACACCACGCAACTCATCAACAATAGCTTGAACAAGATGTTGATGGATAGGCTGTTCGTGCAAGTAATTTAAAACGTATTCGCCCGAAACGGAGCTTTTTACCTGAATAGCCATAGGATCGCCAAAGCAGTTAAAAAAAATTACTCCGTCCGAACCAATGATTTTAATGCTGTCTTTTTCGGAATTTTTATCAGAAGTAAAACACCACATACCGGAGCCAACAACACCATTTTCAAAGCGAAATGTAGCTGTAACGATGTCGTCGGCCTGTGTTATTTTACCAAAAAGAAAATCAAGAAAATCCAATTGATGTGATGCCAAATCGTGAAAATAGCCACCACCTGCTATCGAAGGATTCACCCGCCAGTTAGTTGCATCATGTTTTAAATCTGATTCAGAAAGTGGCTTAAACATTTCAATATTCACTGCACGAATTTCACCAATAGTTCCGTTCTCAATCAAATCTTTCACTTTCAAAAAGCCGGGCAATGTTCTTCGGTAATATGCCACAAACAGCGGAACATTAGCGTCACGGCAAGCCCGAATCATTAGCTCACATCCTGCCACACTGTTTGCCATTGGTTTTTCTACATAAACAGCTTTGCCGGCAATGGCAGCTTTAATGGTTAACTCAGCATGTGAATCCGGCGGAGTGGCAATATAAATGGCATTGATTTCAGGGTCGCTCAGCAAATCATTAACATTGGTAGTCCAGTTTCTGATTTTATGACGTTTTGCAAAATCTTCTGCTTTTGCTGCATTGCGTCGCATGACTGTTTTAACTGTTGAGAAAAGAGTCGTATACATGGCTGGTGCACTTTTACGCTCGCACACATCACCCGCACCGATAATTCCCCAGATTACTTTATTTACTTTTTCCATGATGACAAAATGAGTCTGTAAAGATACAGTGTATTTGATGAAATGTCAATAGACTTACCCGTTTTTATCTTTTTATTGGACTGGATTGATGCATTTAATATTTAATTGTACGATTCTATACCTTTATCGACTACCTTATTTGGATTATCAGCTGTATCGGGTCTGTTGGCTCAATCACCATCCCGTCCGAATAGCGAAACCAAAGATTTAGTAGTGCAGGTTTATAATTCAAACGGTCAACATGCTCAATTACACCCTATCATTCTTATAAGATTTTAAAACGTATTTTTTCTGCTTTAAAACATAGATTCGCCGGAATTTATTTCAAACATATTTCATACATTGCAAACCGATTTTAGAAATAAACTATTTTTCAAAACTCTTAAATTATCAATGTATGAAAGTATATCAGTCAAATGAAATTAAGAACATCTCATTGTTGGGAAGTTCTGGCACAGGGAAAACCACTCTTGTGGAAGCTATGCTCCTCGAGAGTGGTGTTATAAAACGCAGAGGTTCTATTGATGGAAAGAACACAGTTTCAGATTATTTTCCTGTTGAAAAAGAATATGGTTATTCAGTTTTCTCTACAATTATTCAAACTGAATGGCTTGAGAAAAAATTAAATATCATCGATTGCCCCGGCTCCGACGACTTTATCGGTGGCGTGGTAACTTCCTTAAATGTGACCGACACAGCTGTAATCCTCATCAACGCTCAGTATGGGGTTGAAGTCGGAACAAACAATCATTTCAGATATACCGAGAAGTTTAAGAAACCGGTTATCTTTCTTATCAATCAGTTGGATCACGAAAAAGCAGATTTCGATCGTGCTGTGGAACAACTGAAAGAGAATTTCGGAAGCAAAATCGTTCAGATTCAGTATCCTGTAAACGTTGGACCTCAGTTCAATGCCGTGGTGGATGTGCTGAAAATGAAATTATATAAATGGAAACCCGAGGGTGGTGTTCCTGAAATACTTGAAATCCCAAATGACCAGATTGAAAAAGCACAGGAATTACACAATATCCTGGTTGAAGCAGCTGCTGAACACGACGAAGCACTGATGGAAAAATTCTTTGATCAGGGTTCGCTTGATGAGGAAGAAATGCGTATTGGTATTCGAAAAGGATTGTTAAAAAGAGATATGTTCCCTGTTTTCTGTGTGGATGGATTGAAAGATATGGGTGTTCGTCGCTTGATGGAGTTCCTGGGGAATATCGTTCCTACTGTTCAGGTTACACAAAAACCGGTATGTAAATCGGGTGCAGTTGTTGAAGCGGATCCTAAAGCGCCAACAAGTTTGTATGTGTTTAAAACAAGTATCGAACCGCATATCGGCGAAGTTTCTTATTTCAAGGTGATGAGCGGTACATTGAAAGCCGGTGATGACCTGGTGAATATCAACAGAGGTACAAAAGAAAGAATTTCGCAGATATTTGCGGTTGCCGGTCAGATCAGAACGAATGTTGATCTTTTGGTTGCCGGTGATATCGGTGCAACTGTTAAATTGAAAGATACCCGTACCGGTAATACACTGAATGCCAAAGGATGTGAATATGATTTCAAAGATATTGAATATCCTGCACCAAAATATCGTCGTGCGATCAGAGCGGTTTCCGAATCTGATGAAGAAAAGTTGAGTGAAGTGCTTACACGTATGCACGAGGAAGATCCAACCTGGATCATTGAACAATCCAAAGAATTGAAACAGACAATTCTTTATGGTCAGGGTGAATTCCACCTGCGTACGCTGAAATGGAGGGTGGAACACAACGATAAAATCATGATAGAATATAAGGATCCTAAAATTCCTTACAGAGAAACGATTACCAAACTTGCGAGAGCAGATTATCGTCATAAAAAACAATCGGGTGGTGCCGGTCAGTTTGGCGAGGTGCATATGATTGTTGAACCATGGTATGAAGGTATGCCAACGCAGGAAATGTATCGTTTTGGTGGACAGGAATATAAGATTTCTGTAAGAGATACCCAGGAAATTAAACTTGATTGGGGCGGCAAGGTTATTTTCATCAACTCCATCGTGGGTGGTTCTATTGATTCCCGCTTTTTGCCCGCTATTTTAAAAGGTGTGATGGACAGAATGGAACAGGGTCCGCTTACAGGTTCGTATGCACGTGATGTGCGTGTTATCGTTTACGATGGTAAAATGCACCCGGTTGATTCTAATGAAATTTCATTCCGTCTGGCAGGTAGAAATGCTTTTGCACAGGCCTTTAAAGAGGCTGGTCCAAAACTGCTTGAGCCAATTTACGACCTGGAGGTTTTGGCGCCATCAGACCGTTTGGGTGATGTGATGAGCGACCTTCAGGGACGCAGAGCCATCATCATGGGTATGCAGAGTGAAAGAGGATTCGAAAAACTTTCAGCAAAAGTGCCTCTCAAGGAATTGAATAGTTATTCTACTTCACTGAGTTCACTCTCCGGAGGTCGCGCTTCCTTCACCATGAAGTTTGCTTCCTACGAACTTGTTCCAACTGATATTCAGGATAAATTATTGAAAGAATACGAAGCGACTAAAAAAGAAGAAGATTGATCTTCTGTTTGCATTTAAAAATCGAAAAATAAGAAAAGCAAGTTGGGGCGCCCCTGTGTGGGCGCCCTTGCTATAATTTTTGGTGCCCTTGCTATAAATTTTGCGCCCTTGCTATAAATTTTTGCGCCCTTGCTATAAATTTTGACGCCCTTGCTGTAAATTTGACGCCCTTGCTTTTTTTAAATCCCAGCGTCCTGCTTTCTGGAATACCCAACTCGCTGTTTTCTGGATATTTTAATTGCATCCCGAATATTCAAATGGCATCACGCGAAGTAGGGGCGCCCACATAGGGGCGCCCCTACTATGCGCGTTCCGCAATCAACATAAACTGCTCAAAATCCGATATCTTCCCCGGAATTCTTTCCCGTTTCAAAATATTATAAACATGACATGATTTAACCTTAAATCCCGCTGCCTCAAATTGCCTGCTCAATAAATCTGTATCAAATCCCTGGTGGGGGATGGGTTCGAAACTGTGAAAAGAACCATCTTCGGTGGTCAGATCGCCAACAATTACCAATCCGCCCGGTTTCATGATGCCAGCCAAATGTTCCAGTGCCTTTTCCATCTCCGGAATATGGTGAAAAGCCATCAGCGAAAATGCAAAATCGATGTCGCGTTGCTGATAGGCGAATATCTCTCCTTCCACAATTTCAACTTTTTCGGTTCCGTTGAGTTTGTTTCTCAAAACGCCCAGCATCGCTGGCGAAGTGTCTTCAAAGACCATCGAATCTATTTCAGGCAGAATTCTTAATCCCACCAAACCTGTTCCTGCGCCAATTTCAAGACCTTTCCAGCTCTTTTTCAGGGTGATATGTTTCCTGATTTCTGATACGAATATTTCGGTCATCTCAATTTTATTCGGCTGATCCCAATCATTGGCCCTGTGTGCAAAATTATCTGTCATTGTTATCATTTTTTTTATTTGCAAAGATAACATCCTTATTTCAGAAATGTTTAATCTGAAAAATTAATTACTTTTGTATCATTATGTAAAAAAATAGTAATATGAACAGATTAATCATCCTCCTACTCATGACAGCAAGTATTATGTCATCCTGCAATCAGGATAAAGGAAACGGACCGATTGGCCGTCAAAATCCTGAAATTAAAAACGGTAAACTGACGCCGGAAGTTTTATGGGCTTTTGGTCGCATCGGCAATGTGGAAGTTTCGCCCGATGGTAAAAAGGTGCTTTATATGGTTACTTATTATAATATTGCACAAAACAAGGGCAATTCGGAGATTTTCGTGATGAATGCAGATGGAACGGAAAAACGTCAGTTGACCATCAGTGAACACCGCGAAAGTTCGGCAAAATGGATGAACGATAGCGAAAACATCCTCTTCATTTCTAATAAAAAAGGCAGTGCACAGCTTTGGAAAATGAAAGTTGATCGTACTGATGAT
>JBILFS010000189.1:0-4860 GCA_044351455.1 Paludibacter sp.
AATCCAGTAATTTTCAATTTGGGCATAGCAGAAGTTAACTCATCTGCCAAAGCCTGCCGCAATAAAGTCGCATTATAGAGTATTCCACTTTCCAGCGCCTGACGAACCACATTAGTCAGTAAAAACTCCTCACATTGAAGTCCGAAACCTTCGAGAACCAACTTATTCAAAGCCGGACTTTCCTCTTCCGATACCGGAGGAAGCTGTGCGGTATCACCCAACAGAATCAGTGAACAGCCATCACCCTGATACACATAACTTATTAAATCATCCAGCAAAAAACCGGAACCGAATTCGTTCTCCCCTCCCCTGTTGGCAATCATGGAAGCTTCATCAACAATAAAAATGGTATCAGTATGAAGATTGTCAGCCAAACCAAACCGAAAATCACCCAAAGATTTCTGTCTGTAAATTTTCTTATGGATAGTAAATGCCGGAAAGCCGGAATAACTGCTCAGTACTTTGGCCGCCCTTCCGGTTGGAGCCAGTAGAAAAGTTTTCTGTTTTAACTCAAGAATGGCTTTTACAAGCGCACCTACCACGGAAGTTTTACCGGTACCCGCATAACCTTTCAGTAGAAAAACTTTCTCTCTTTGAACTGATGTAAGAAAATCAGCCAGTTCTTTAATCAGAACTGATTGTTGTTCAGTAGGTTCAAATGGAAAATGCCTGAGAATGGTTTTCTCAATAAAATCACGAATCATGCAACAAAAATAACAAAATTTACCCATTTTCTGTATTTTTTTGCCATATAATTCCCGAATTAATTGATTAAATTTGCATCGGTTTAAAAATTGAATTTTAAAATTTCAAATACAACAACAATAATATGAAGACAAATTACGAATTGCGCTATTCAGCTCATCCGGAGGATGCCAAACATTACGACACAGCCCGTTTACGCAAAGAACATCTGGTGGAAACTTTGTTTACGCCGGATGAAGTGAACATGGTTTATACCTTGTACGACCGTCTTGTAGTCGGTGGTGCCATGCCCGTAAATGAAGTTTTAACACTGGAAGCCATTGATCCATTAAAAGCAGTATATTTTCTTTCCAGAAGAGAATTTGGCACATTCAATGTAGGTGGTCCCGGCAAAATTAAAGTTGATGGTACTATTTATGAATTAGGCTACAAAGAAGCCCTTTACTTAGGCGCAGGCGACAGAGCAGTTACATTCGAAAGTGATGATGCTGCCAATCCGGCAAAATTTTATTTCACTTCTGCAGTGGCACATAAAACATTCCCGGACAGAAAAATCACCAAAGCAGATGCAATCGTGATGGAATTAGGTTCGATGGAAACTGCCAATCACCGCAACATCAATAAAATGATGGTCAGGGAAGTGGTTGAAACCTGTCAGTTGCAAATGGGTATGACCGAATTAAAAGCAGGAAGCGTATGGAATACCATGCCGGCACACACCCACAGTCGCAGAATGGAAGCTTATTTCTATTTTGAAGTACCTGAAGGTGAAGTGGTTTGTCATTTCATGGGAGAACCAACCGAAACCCGTCACATCTGGATGAAAGGCGAGCAGGCAGTAATTTCTCCTGAATGGTCGATTCACTCTGCAGCAGGCACCAGCAATTACACCTTCATTTGGGGAATGGCCGGTGAGAACCTGGATTACAGCGATCAGGACTTTAAAAAACACGTAGAACTCAGATAAATTTTCAGGCCGGATTATTATTTCCCTGCGGATAGAATCTGATCCCGGGAATACGTATTCAATCCGGCTAAAACGTATTAATACACAATCACAAAAAACAAAAAAATATGACTCAGTTTGATTTAACAGGAAAAATTGCACTTGTAACCGGTGCGTCTTACGGAATCGGTTTTGCCATTGCCAAAGGATTAGCTTCTGCAGGAGCAAAAATCGTTTTTAACGATATTAACCAGGACATGGTGAACAAAGGAATTGCTGCCTATGCGGAAGAAGGAATTCAGGCCAATGGTTATGTAGCAGATGTTACTAATGAAGATCAAATCAATGCCATGGTTGCTCAGATTGAACAGGAAGTCGGTGTTATCGATATTCTGGTTAACAATGCAGGTATCATCAAACGCATTCCGATGCATGAAATGACGGCAGCAGAATTCCGTCAGGTTATCGATATCGACCTGAATGGTCCGTTTATTTGTTCCAAAGCCGTAATTCCATCCATGATGAAAAAAGGTTCAGGAAAAATCATCAATATTTGTTCGATGATGAGTGAACTGGGTCGCGAAACCGTTTCGGCCTATGCAGCAGCCAAAGGTGGTCTGAAAATGCTTACCAAAAATATTGCATCAGAATATGGTGAATTCAATATTCAATGCAACGGCCTTGGTCCCGGTTATATTGCAACCCCACAAACTGCTCCGTTGCGCGAATTACAGGCCGATGGTTCACGTCATCCTTTCGACCAGTTCATCATTGCCAAAACTCCTGCAGCCCGCTGGGGAAATCCCGAAGATTTGGTTGGTCCGGCAGTATTCCTGGCATCACCTGCTTCAGATTTCGTAAACGGCCATGTGTTGTATGTGGATGGTGGTATTTTGGCATATATTGGCAAACAACCCAAGTAAGCGTACACCCATGAAAAAAATAATCCTTTTTTCCATTTTGATATCACTATCATTTTCGGCATTTGCAAAAACCGGATTAATCGAAATCAGTAATCCTTCTGAATTTGACAGAAAAAATGAATTAATCGAAGTGGATTTTTCTAAAATCTGCAAAGAAAATTCTAAATCATTTATCATCAAAGATGCATCCGGACAAGAAGTGCCGTATCAGATAATCAGTAAGAAAGATAAACCTGAAATCATATTAATCCAGGTAAGTGTTGCCGGAAAAGGTAAAAGTGCCTATCAGATTGTAGCAGGAAAACCCGCTCCTGTCAAAGCCAGAACATCCGGCA
Source organism: Paludibacter sp. (assembly GCA_044351455.1). Lineage (GTDB taxonomy): Bacteria > Bacteroidota > Bacteroidia > Bacteroidales > Paludibacteraceae > Paludibacter. The sequence continues at coordinate 2,910 of JBILFS010000189.1, forward strand.
GGTATATACCGGAAAGAAAAGATGATTTTGCCTGGGAAAATGATTTAGCCGCCTACAGGATGTATGGTCCGGCTTTGGTAAAGGAGAAACCATCAAACGGGGTGGATTTGTGGTTAAAAAGAACCAGCGAACTGATTGTGGATACCTTTTATCACAATGAACTCAAAAAAGGAAAATCCTATCATGTGGATCACGGCAAAGGCTTAGATTGTTATAAAGTTGGTCAATACCTCGGATGTGGTGGAATAGCTCCCTACATCGATGGGAAGCTGTATGTACACAGTCATTACAATGCCTGGCAGGTTTTGGAAAACGGACCGTTACGCACACGTTTCAAACTCACTTACGATACTGTAAAAATCAATGGCAAAGTTTACAAACAGGAACTAATCATTACTGCCGATGCCGGAAGTGCCCTGAACAAAGCCGAAGTGATTATCTCAGGAGAAAAAACCAATATGAATCTGGCCGCAGGTATATTTTTGCATGACGGCAAAGGATTGAAAAAAGCAGGTAAAAACTTCATCACCTATGCAGAGAATGCTGTTTCCGATGCAGGAATACCATCAGGCAGGAATTATGTTGGCGTGGTATTCAATTCCGGCAAAATCACTTTCAGCGAAGACAAAATCCATTCACTGATCATCTCACCCTACAAAACCACAACAACATTCACCTACTATTTCGGAGGCGGATGGAGCAAGTGGCAGTATCCGACGGATGGGGACTGGTATAAAGCGATGGAAGAATTTGCGGAAAAGGTAAAGAAGCCGTTGAAAATTAAGGTAAAGTAAAATTGAAGATTTCTGAGAATATTCACATTTTCAATTTCTCACCCTATAAAACCTTCCCCGTTGTAGAATAACCAACTTAATGAATTTGGTGTTCCACAACGGGGTTGTTTTTTAAAGGATTTGGACACTTACTTATTTTGCAAGCAACGCTTCGGCATTCCGGATGGCCGCTTCGCTCTTTTCCCTGCCGCTCAGCATAGAGGCTATTTCTTCGACCCGCTCTTTTTCATTGAGTCTGGTGATGTAGGTTTCTGTTCGTGCTCCTGAATCGTCCTTGAAGACTTTATACTGACAATTGCCTCTGGCCGCAATCTGTGGCAAATGGGTAATGGTGATGACCTGCATACTTTTACTCATCTCCAGCATGATCTCGCCCATCCTGTGGGCAATCTCACCGGAAACACCGGTATCAATTTCATCAAAAATGATGGTGGGTAAATCTGATTTATCAGCAATCAGCGATTTGATGGCCAGCATCACGCGGGAAATTTCACCGCCGGATGCAATGGTTTCCACGGGTTGCATGGGGCGGTTTTTATTGGCTGAAAAGTAAAACCTGACATCATCCCGGCCATTTTCCTGAAAGGAGGCTGATTCGGTCAGTTGAATTTCAAATTGAATATTGGGCATTCCCAGTTCCTTCAGTTGACTGCACAGGTAATCTTCAACCACATGTATTTGTGCATTTCTTGATTTTGTAAGTGCTGCAGCATCATTCATCAACTGAACATAAGCCTGATCCAGTTCCTTTTGCATGCCTGCAACCTGATCGTCGATTGTTTCAATATTCAACATGAGTCTGCCATATTCTTCCTTTTTGGCAATCAATGCTGCAATGTCCGGAACCTTGAATTTTTTCATCAATGCATAAAGCTCACTCATTCTGGTTTCCACCCATTCGAGGCGGGCAGGATTGAACTCCATTTTTTCCTGAAGATTTTCAAACTCATTGCCAAGTTCCTTCAGTTCTATGTATGCGGATTGAATTCTCTCGTAGGAAGACTCACCATCCGGGATATATTTATGAATCTTTGAAATTGACCCAATCGCATCTTTAAGCATGATTAATGATGCCTCATCTCCATTCAACAACTGTTGCGCCCTGGATAATTCCAGTTTAATTTCTTCAGCATGCGTCAGTGTTTCATGCTCAGCTT
>JBILFS010000300.1:0-3462 GCA_044351455.1 Paludibacter sp.
CTGATTAATCGCAACATTGGCTACCTGTGGATGGGCATTCGGGAATTTTTGGGTTTCCATGTAAGCAATATCACCCAGGGCATAAATATTATCATAGTTTATCAACTTATTATAACGATCGACAATATATCTGTTTCTGACAATATCATCCGTACTGATACCATCAATTACATTTCCGGTAACACCTGCAGCCCAAATAACGTTTTTTGTTGGAATTTCCTCACCGGTATTCAGTTTTGCAATTTTTCCATCGAAAGAAGTAAGAAGCGTATTTGTTTTAACGATTACACCCAAATCCTCCAGATATTTTTTAGATGCTTTTTTCGATTCTTCGCTCATATTATTTAACGTATCGGAACTACCCTCCAGTAAAATGATATTAAACTTAGAAATATCAATATTTCTGTAATCCTTAGGAAGAACATCCTTTTTTAATTCTGCAAAAGCACCCGACAATTCCACGCCTGTTGGTCCACCGCCAACAATAATAATATTCATCCATGCCTGTTTCTCATCCGGTCGCGCAAAAATCTCCTTTTCAAAACTAAAAAGAATTTTATTTCTGATTTCAATAGATTCCTGCGTGGTTTTCATCGAGAAAGCGTGTTCGCTGATCTCTTTATTACCAAAAAAATTTGTTTTACAGCCCGTAGCGATGATTAGATGATCATAACTTACAGTTCTTTCGTAGGCTGTCATCAACTTTTTTTCATCAGGAAAAATTTTAACAATATCAGCCATACGAAAATCCACTTGTTTATTGTTTTGAAATATTTTTCTGAAAGGAAAAGAAATGCTTGTAGGTTCGAGTCGACCACTTGCCACCTGATAGAATAAAGGTTGAAACTGATGATGATTTTGTTTATCAATCAGAATAACCTTTAATGCTGATTTCCTCAAAGTTTTTGCCAATTGAAGTCCTGCAAACCCACCTCCGATAATTACGACCTTATCCCCTGCTTTAAAATTCTCAAATGTCATACAATGTTTTTTTAATTTATTAACAGAACAAACAATTATTAAAAAGGTTTAGTGAATAAAGAAATTTTTCCGTATTAATGTTTTAGTCACATATAAAATGTAATACTTGTGAATAAATATCCATAATGATTTTCAAATTGATTTTTCGCATGAACTTTATTTTCCGCATTGGTGTTTAAATAAAAATTTAAATTTATTGAATATGGCAAAAGTAAGTACTTATTTAAACTTTCCGGGAAATACCGAAGAAGTTTTCAATTTTTACAAAGAAGTTTTTGGCGGAGAATTTTCAGGAGATGGAATTATGAGATTTGGTGATATGCCAGCCGATCCTGATATGCCTCCATTATCAGAATCGGCAAAAAATATGGTCATGCACATGTCGCTTGATATTTTTGACGGTGCGCACACCCTTATGGGAAGCGATGCACCTGAAGAAATGGGTTTTAAAGTAAACAATGGAAATAATGTTTACATCATGTTGCAGACTGACACCAGAGCACAAGCCAGACAACTATTTAATTCACTCAGTGAAGGAGGAATTATCGAACAGGAACTTCAGGATATGTTCTGGGGTGACTATTATGGAAGTTTATCCGACAAATATGGTGTCATGTGGATGTTCATATGTGAAGAGAAGGCATAAGCATGCCTTTTCTTATTTATACCAATCGTCCATAATTTTCAGAAAATCGACTACCTTATCTTCCAGATTTTTATTCTGAAGTTTTAATTGCTGATAAAGGAACTGCGTTTCCAACAGGTTTCTGATGCGATAACTAACCTCAATTAAGTCAAATGGTTTTGAAAGAAAGTCTTTTGCACCACCCGACAAAGCCCTGTGTTTTGCATCAGGCGTTATATCGGCAGTAAGCACCAAAACAGGAATATATTTGTTTGGGTTCAGAGAGTTTTTGCGATCCTCACGAAGTTGATCCATGACTTCAAAACCATTCATATGAGGCATCATCAAATCCAGTAAGATTAAATCAGGATCAAATTTTTTAACCAATCCTGCACATTCTCTGGGATCAATGATTGACTCAATGTTTTCATAACCTTCCATTTCCAACAAACCTTTGAGCACATCGATATTGGATACCAGGTCGTCAACAATCAGAATTTTTGCATTTTTTAAATTTTTATCCAGCATATTATAAAAATTAATGTTGATATTTATCTATTTCCAACAATAAATCATTCAGGTGAATAGGTTTGGTTAAATAATACTCTGCTCCCATGTCCATTAAACTCCTTTGTCTGGTTGGCATTGCATCGGCAGAAAGAATGATAACCGGAATTTCTCTGGTATAAGTATTGTCTTTCAAATGTTTAATTACTTCACTTCCGTGCATATCGGGCAAATTCAAATCCAGAATAATTAAAAATGGTTTATGTTTAAGTGCCAGTTTTACGGCATTTCCACCATAAACATCAGTAATCATTTGAATATTAGGCCGGTTTTCTGAAAGAATCTGATCCATCAGTTCAACATTCGACATATTATCCTCGATATACAAAATTACACCTTCTTTGTTTACTTCTATGTTTTGAAAATCCAGACTGGCATTTAATTGCGTTTTAATATGCTCAGAATTATCAAATTCGGCGCAGGGAATATCAATAAAAAAAGTAGATCCTTTTCCAAACGTACTGTAAACATTGATGCGACCATCCATTAAAGTTATTAATTCTTTGGCAATATTTAATCCTAACCCGGTTCCTTCGGTTGAATACTCACCCTGGCCAAATCTCTCAAAAGGACTAAAAAGTTTTTCAAGATTTTTATCTTCAATTCCGACACCTGTATCTGTAACAGAAACTCTTAAAAATGATCTTGAGTGCAAATCATCATGAATTAGATCCGTTTTTATTTTTACTGAACCATTGACTTTGTTGTATTTAACAGCATTATTCAATAAATTAATCATGATTTGAATCAAAGCCTGTTTATCTCCTTTTACAAAAAGCAAGTCATTTTTACTTTTTTGATATTCAATTTTAATATTTGAAGTACTTGCCAATGGGATAATCAAATCGCAAGCATCATTAATGATTTCACCTAACTGGATATTATCGATTTGAATATTATACCTTCCCGCTTCAATCTTGGAGATATCAAGAATTTCATTAATTAACTTTAACAAGTGCTTGCCACTATTTAAAATATGATTCACACCTTTCGTTTGAGATGGTGTCAATTCACCCATTGAAAATAACTGAGCAAATCCGAGAATAGAATTCAGGGGGGTTCTCAATTCATGACTCATTTTTGAAATAAAATCACTTTTTGCCTTATTTGCTTTATCTGCCTCAATACGGGCTTGTTTTAATTCTTCCTCATTATTTTTTCTGATGAGCACTTCCTTCATGAGCACTTCATTGGTAAAAGTCAGCTCAATTGTACGTTCATTAACTTTATTTTCAAGGTTTATATTGAGATCATAGACTTCATCCTCTACCTTCTTTCTATCGCTGATG
>JBILFS010000191.1:0-4791 GCA_044351455.1 Paludibacter sp.
CTGCATTTATAACAAAAACAAATCTTTTTTTTGGTGATAAAGACGGAAATATCTGGATTATTAAAATTAATTCCACAAAATAATGACAAATTTCCAGGGTATAAATTGGTGAGATATCTAAATAATCCTCTGGATTACAAAAGCTTATCGAATGATAATGTTTATTCTATCATTGAAGATAATAAAGGTAGAATTCTTGTGGGTACTTTTGGGGGAGGACTTAACATTGTTCAGCAGGAGAATAATGACAGAATTAATTTTATAAACTTTAAGAATAAATTCATGTCGTACCCTATAAATCAATGTTCCAAAATCAGAGATATGATTCAGGATAAAGAGGGTACTGTATGGATTGCAACAGCTAACGGATTGCTTCAGATTGAAAATCTCTTAGCAGGGAATATGAAAATTTATTATAACCAAAAGGTATCAAATGATTCTAAAAGTTTGAGTAATAATGATGTACATGCTTTACATCTGGATGCTGAAGAAAAACTATGGATTGGCACTTTTGGTGGTGGTCTGAATAGGTTAATAGAAAAATCCGGTGAAGATGTTGATGCCAAATTCGACATTTTTACTATCAAAGAAGGGTTAAACAGTGATATTATTTTGAGTATTCAGGAAGACAAAAATGGAAACCTTTGGTTCAGTTCTGAAACTAATATCTCAAAATTTGATAAAAAAAATGGTCAGTTTCAAAACTATCAGACTTTTGATGGTCTGAAAGAATCTCATTTCTCAGAAAGTGCCGGATTGATTACTCAAAAGGGTGAAATTTTGTTTGGAAGTAATATCGGATTAACTTATCTGATTCCTAATGAAATTGCAAAAAGTACTGTTGTTCCGAATCTGGAGTTTACACGTTTTCAATTATTTAATCAGGATGTAAATATAGCTGATAAAAAATCACCTCTGAAAATGAGTATTGGGTATGCGGATGAAATCAGATTAAGATCTGATCAATCTGTATTCAGTTTAGAATATGCTGCCCTGGATTTTTCGGGTTCAGAAAAAATCAATTATGCTTTTATGCTCGAAGGGTTTGAAAAGGACTGGAACTATGTACAAAAGCAACGGAAAGCTACGTATACCAATATCCCTAAAGGCACATATTATTTCAAGGTAAAATCAACAAACAATGAAGGTCTTTGGGTTGACAATGTGAAGACCATCAAAGTGATAATTCTTCCTTCATTCTGGGAAACATATTTTGCATACTTTCTTTATTTAATAATTTTCATATCAATACTTTATCTTGTTTATTATATCACAAGAAAAATTGAGAACCTGAAACATGATGTTGAACTGGAACATAAGATCAGCGATATTAAACTCAGATTTTTTACAAATATATCGCATGAACTAAGAACACCGCTGACTCTGATAACCGCACCTCTGGAAAATATTTTAAATCATGAAAAATTATCAGCAAATGTTCATGAACAACTGCTTGTTGTGAAAAGTAATTCGGACAGAATGTTGAGAATGATAAACCAGATACTTGATTTCAGGAAAATCCAAAACAAAAAGATGAGACTGAAAATTCAATTAACGAGCTTGGATGCTTTATTGGTAAATATTTGCTCAAATTTCGTCAAAGAAGCCACAGACAAGAACATTGATTTTAAATTTGATAATCTTGTGAAGAATACTGATCTGTGGATTGACCAGGATAAAACGGATATGATTTTTTATAATCTGCTATCAAATGCATTTAAATATACATCTGCAGGAAAAAAGATTGAACTCAATATGTCCTTAAATAATCAGGGAAATGTAGTGGTCAGGGTGATTGATCAGGGTATTGGTATTCCAATGGAGAAAAGGAATGTTCTTTTTGAACGATTCACATCTGCCAATGAGATTAACTCAATTCCGGGTATAAAAGGTACAGGAATTGGTCTGAATCTGGTAAAAGAACTTGCAGACCTGCATCAGGCAAGCATTGATGTAGAAAGTGAAACAGGTAAAGGTACAACATTTTCAGTTACATTCCTGCAGGGGAAAGAACATTATGGCAATGATGTTGATTATGTAATGGCTGATTTTAATGAAGAAAAACCAGAATCTGAAGAACATCTTGTTTCATTCAAAGAGGAAGAAATTCATATAGCTAAAAGAGAACTTCCTTTGATATTGATTGTTGAAGATAATGAAGAGATGAAAGAGTTTTTAAGAAAAATCATTTCTGCTCATTATCATGTAATTACTGCTAATAATGGAGAGGAAGGTTTGAAATTGGTGGAATCAAATTTGCCTGATTTGATAATTACAGATTTAATGATGCCTGTAATGGATGGTTTAGAACTTACTGAGTTCGTAAAATCGAATGAAAACACCTGTCATATTCCTGTAATTTTGCTTACTGCAAAATCAGCTATTGAAAGCAAACTGGAAGCAATGAAACATGGTGCTGATGATTATGTAACCAAACCATTTAGTCCTGTGTTGCTTGAGGCACGTGTTGAAAATATTCTGGAACAAAGAAAACGATTACAGGTTGTTTTCAGAAAGCGGTTAATGGATTTACAACCTTCTGAAAATAATTCAGTTTCGCAGGATGAAGTGTTTATTGCAAAGCTGCTTGATTTTATGGATAAAAATATTGAAAATAGTGAACTTACTGTTGATGAAATGGTTTCTGAAATGGCAATGGGAAGAACAGTTTTCTTTAATAAACTCAAGAGTCTCACTGGATTAGCTCCAATTGAATTTATCCGTGAACTCAGAATTAAACGGGCAGCTCAATTGCTTAAAACGGGCGATTTTAATGTGTCTCAAATCACTTATATGATTGGTATGAGTGATTCAAGATACTTTAGCAAATGTTTCAAAAAAGTTTATGGGGTAACACCATCAGATTATAAAAAATCTTTGAATCTTTGATTAATATTGTTCACGTTCATTGGGAAATTCACCTGCTTTTACATCTTCTACATAGTGTTGAATAGCCTGATGCATTACAGATTCCAGATTGGCATATCTCCTGAGAAATCTTGGAGAAAAATCATTGTTTAATCCAAGCATGTCATGAAGCACTAATACTTGTCCGTCGACATCGCCTCCTGCACCGATGCCGATGACAGGAATAGTTAGTTCTGAAGCGATCTGACCCGCAAGTTTAGCTGGTATTTTTTCCAAAACCAATGCAAAACATCCCGTATCTTCCAATAAATGTGCGTCTTTGATTAGCTTTTCAGCTTCAGAATCTTCTCTTGCTCTTACTGCATATGAGCCATATTTATTAATTGATTGAGGCATCAATCCTAAATGTCCCATGACAGGAATACCTGCGCTTAAAACCCTTTTAATCGACTCAACAACTTCTTCTCCACCTTCCATTTTCAAACAATCTCCATGGGTTTCTTTCATAATTCTGATGGCTGATGCTATTGCTTCACGGGAGTTCCCCTGATAGCTGCCAAAGGGCATATCTACAACAACCATAGCCCTGTTAACACCTCTCACAACAGATTTTGCAAGAAATATCATTTGATCTAATGTAATGGGAAGGGTTGTGTGATTACCACATATAACATTTGAAGCTGAATCTCCAACCAAAATTACATCGATACCTGATTTGTCAACAATGCTGGCCATGGTGAAATCATAGGCTGTTAACATACTGATTTTCTCGCCACGCTTTTTCATTTCTACAAGCCTTTGAGTCGTAACCCGCCTGATGTTTTCGTAATGAACTGACATAATTATGAATTTTTGTGCCTGCAAAGATATAGAATTAATTTTTAAACCCCATACAACAATATAATATATGTTTTATCGTTGTAATTTTTATGTTAATGTTCAAATTAAATCAAATATCATAAATCCTGCTTAATTTTTATTTGTTTTGATTGACAGATTTAAAATAAATGAACTAAATTTGCAGATAATTTCATTTTCATGGAAAAAAACGACTTATTAACATCAGGTTCTACATTTTTTGCAAGATTCGTATCACTCAAATACCTGCCACGCTGGTTTGTTTTGGTTATTGATATACTATTATCTACTACAGCATTAATTTTTGCCGAGTATCTTGCCTGCAAACTTAAAGATCATACCTTCGAACTATTTAGTGATATTTCTATTCAACAATTGTTAGCAGTTTTAATAGTCCAAATACTGTTTTTTGGCATTTTTCATACGTATTCAGGAGTTCTCAGGTATTCCAGTTTTGTGGATGCAACAAAAATATTTTTTTCTGTCTTAAGTAATGTGCTGGTTTTCAGTGTTGTAAATTTGTTTTATATATTCGGAACCGGAAATGCTTTTGTTTATTATTCTGTATTAATCGCTTATGGCGTTCTGGCTTTCCTGTTTCTGTTAATATTAAGGTTATTTACCAAATCTTTTTACGATTATTTTACCCAAAGGGGTGATTATATTACGCCGGTTATGATTTTTGGTACCAAATCTGCGGCCATTGGTATAGCTAAAATGCTCATGTCGGAACAGGTAGGTTCTAAATATAAACTTGTTGGATTTATTGATGATGAAAAAAGTGCTATCGAGAAAATGATTATGGGTGTTAAAGTATATCATCTCGATGATGAAATTCTGAAAACCACCATCTCGAAAAAATGTAAATCAATCATCATTTCTCCTTTAAAGCTTAATCAGGTAAATTCTTCCAATATTCTTGAGAAATTTATTGATAATAATCTGACAATTCTTTCTTTACCTCCTATGAATATCTGGAAAAACGATATTCCGAGCATTGGACAAATCAAATCTATTCAAATTGAAGAATTGCTGGAAAGACCTCAAATCAATATTTCAATGGAT
>JBILFS010000192.1:0-4785 GCA_044351455.1 Paludibacter sp.
TCTTCTGCTTCTGAGTCTTCATTTTTAATTGTAACAGAAAATAATCCTTTATCAGTTCCCATCCAGATATTCTTTTGGGTATCTTCCAATATAAAATTAACCTTATTGCTGTTGATTTTCAAGTCAGAACTTGTAGAATAGGTTTGAAAACGAAGACCATCTTTTTCATTTTTCTGATATGCTCTGATAGCGCCTAACTCATTGGTTGCTATCCAAATATCTCCATTTGAGCTTTCAAAAAACCGTTTTTTCCTTTCGATTCCATATGAATATCTGTTAGATGTTTCGGAAAAACTTGTAAATTTTTCAGTTCCTGGATCAAATCTGTGAAATTTGCCATCATAGGTTTGTATCCAGATATATCCGGCTTTATCCTCGTGAATGAGGTCAATTCTGTTGGTGGTAATTTTACTGTTATCGCCCGGAAACGATTTAAAAATTGTAAACTGGTAACCATCAAATTTATTGAGACCGTCCCATGTCCCGAACCACATGAAACCCTTTCTGTCCTGAAGAATGGCCATAACGGTGTTTTGCGACAACCCATCTTCAACAGAATAGTGTTTAAAGCTAACCTTTTCTACAGAAAAAGAAGCAAAAACCAATAAAAAAGAGCCAATCAACAGGCTAAACGATTTTCTCATATTGTGATTCTTAACGGATTAAACAAAAGGTATCAAAATCAGTTTTCAAAAAACCGGAATTCACACAAATATAAACTATTTAAATGAATTCCGGAAATCTGTATATAATAGGTATGAAATGGAAAAATTATAAAGTCACCCCTGTTTTAAAAATGGCGATTTCTCTATAATTTTTCTTTTCATTATTCACCTGTTCACCACTTGCAACCTGAATGATGTACTGAATAAATCGCTCATTCACATCATTAATGGATTCATTTTCTACTATAGTTCCGGCATTAAAATCAATCCAGGTTTTTTTCCTTTCAAACAAGGCAGTGTTTGTAGAAATTTTCATGGTTGGAACAAAAGTGCCAAATGGTGTACCCCTGCCGGTTGTAAATAACACAATCTGACAACCACTTGCAGCTAAAGCAGTTGCAGCTACCAAATCATTTCCGGGTGCACTTAAAAGATTCAGTCCGGAAGTAGTTATTTTTTCGCCATAAAGCAACACGTCCTTCACAAGGGAATTACCACATTTCTGTGTACATCCCATTGATTTTTCTTCAAGCGTTGAAATTCCACCGGCTTTATTTCCCGGAGAAGGATTTTCATAAACAGGTTGATTATTCTGAAGAAAATAATCTTTAAAATCGTTGATAAGACTTACTGTTTTATCAAAAAGATTTCTGTTCAGACATCTGTTCATTAAAATCGTTTCTGCACCAAACATTTCAGGAACTTCGGTTAAAACAGAACTACCACCCTGAGCAATCAGAAAATCCGAAAACACACCTAATAAAGGATTTGCAGTGATGCCGGAGAAACCATCTGAGCCACCACATTTCAAACCAACTTTCAGGGCACTCAAAGGAATATCAGTTCTGACATCTTTGGACACAATCTCATAAATTTCCCGCAAAAGTTCCATCCCTGTTTCATATTCATCTTCAACCTTTTGAGTTTCCATAAATTTAATTCTGGAAGTGTCGACATCACCCAAAAACTCTTTGAATGCTGAAACCTGATTATTTTCGCAACCCAAACCTACAACCAAAACACCACCTGCATTGGGATGTAAAACCATGTCTCTCAACACTTTTCTGGTATTTTCGTGATCACCGCCAAGTTGAGAACAACCATAATTGTGAGGATAAGCAATGATGGCATCCACACCCTTCATACCCGTTTCATTCCTTAATTTCTCAGCCAGTGAATTGATAGTTCCATTTACACAACCTACGGTTGGAATTATCCAGATTTCATTTCTGATACCGGCATCACCATTGTCTCTTAAATAACCTTTAAAAGTTAAATTTCTGCTTTCAATATTTTGGATATATTTCTGAGGATTATATTCATAATCGAGTAAGCCTTCCAGATTTGTTTTGATATTCTTCTCATTAACCCAGGCACCTTCAGAAATATCTGTAACAGCATGACCAATCGGATTGCCATATTTCACAACATTATCATTAATTTTTAACGCATTAAGTGAAACCTTGTGACCAACAGGTATTTCCTCTTTCACAACAATAGAAATCTGATTTTCGGAAATTATCTCACCCGGTAATAATGTTTCCAAAGCAACTGCCACATTATCAGCAGGATTAATTTTTAAATATTTCATCTTATTCGTCAATATGTGGTAACTCAAAATCTACTTTTACACTCAAACTGAATCTTTTTGAAACAATTGACCTTACCGTTTCTTTCATACCAAATTCATCAATCATTTTCAAATAGAAAACCAGTTTCTCGTGTAAACCAGGAATATTATTCAGATTTTCACCCCAGATAAATTCTGCTGCCAAAACACCTTTTGCAACCATTTCAATATCATTCAAACTCCAGAGGATTTTGAGCAAATCAACAATTTGTTTATCATCATTAGGAACAATTTCTGTTTTACCTCTTTTACCACCTTTATAATAAGTGATGATTGCAGCTAATCCGAGTACTATGCCGGAAGGTAAAGTCCCTTTTCTTTCCAGATATGTTTTAAGTCCCGGAAGATCACGGGTTTTAAATTTCGGAAATGAATTTAACATGATGCTGGTAAGCAAATGATGAACAAATGGATTATTAAATCTTTCCAGAACATCATCGCTAAATTTCTTCAATTCTGATTTCGGCAAATCCAGAGTTTCGATAAGTTCCTTATACATAATCATATAAACAAACTTCGACATTACCTCATCACGTAGACACTCTTTTACAATATTCAATCCTGATAAATAACCTACCGGTGCCAGAACAGTATGCGGACCATTCAGAAGCGTTACTTTTCTTTCATGATAAGGTTTTTCATCCGGCACGAAAAGAACATTCAGACCGGCCTTATCAGCAGGAAACTCCTTGGCGACACTTTTCGGAGCTTCTATTACAAATAAATGGAAAATTTCAGCCTGTACAACCAATTTATCTTCAAACTGAATTTTTTCAAGTATATCATTAATAGTCTCTTTCGGATAACCCGGAACAATTCTGTCGACCAATGTTGAATAAACCCCACAGGCAGTATCAAACCATTCTTTGAATGCAGTTTCAAGATTCCATAATTCGATATACTGATTGATTGTTTTTTTCAATTCAGTACCATTATGAAAAATCAACTCACATGGAAAAATCAGTAAGCCTTTATTTTTATCACCCTTAAATGTTTTAAAACGATGATATAATAACTGTGTCAATTTACCGGGATATGAAATTGCAGGAGCATCTTCCAACTTACATTCGGGGTCAAAAGCAATTCCTGCTTCTGTTGTATTGGAGAAAACAAACCTCATTTCAGGTTGTTCCGCAAGTTTTAAAAATTCATCAAATTGAGCATATGGATTGAGTGAACGACTGATAACATCTATTAATTCGATACTATTAACAGTCTCACCCTTATTAAGTCCCTGAAGGTTAACATGATACAAGCCATCCTGTTCATTCAGCATGTCAATCATTCCGGTTGCTAGAGGCTGTACAACAACAACCGAAGCGTTGAATTCAGTTTCTTTGTTCATTTTGTTGACCATCCAATCGACAAAAGCTCTTAAGAAATTTCCTTCACCGAACTGAATAATTCTCTCGGGATAAACATTGGTTAAACCAGCATTCAATCTGTTCAATCTTTCCATAAATAATACCTTTAATATTCAAAACAATTAATAAAATAATAACACCGTGTTCGCACACAGATTTTGTCACAAAAGTAGTTCAATTTTTTGAAATAATAAAGAAATTTCTATAAATGTGTGCGCACACGAACTTGATTTTAACCACATTTTCAAATTTAACAGTTTGAAATTTAAACATTTGTGTAAATTAATTTCAGGATATGTAAATTATTATCATCATACTTAAATGATTTTTCAAAAAAATCTTATACTTTATATATTCTATATCAATTTGATTATTAAATATATAAATATATTATTTCGTAATTATACGCAAATATTACCATTAATAAATTTGGTAAATATTAATAATTGCCTTATCTTCGTGGGCGAACACGGAAATTCAACAAATAATTAATTTAAAAATGAAAAAGTTCTTAGACGGAAATTTTCTGCTACAGACAGAAACAGCTCAAAAACTGTATCACGAACACGCAGCAAAACAGCCAATTATTGACTATCATTGTCATTTAGTACCATCGATGGTTGCAAACGATCATCAGTTTAAATCAATAACCGAAGCCTGGTTAGGAGGCGACCATTACAAATGGAGAGCCATGCGTACCAATGGTATTAATGAACGTTATTGCACAGGAAAAGATACTACAGATTGGGAAAAATTCGAAAAATGGGCAGAAACAGTGCCCAATACAATGCGTAACCCGCTTTATCACTGGACACATCTTGAACTAAAAACAGCCTTTGGTATAGAAAAACTACTTTCGCCAAAAACAGCCCGTGAAATTTTCGACGAATGTAATGCCAAACTTCAAACTCCACAATTTTCGGCGCGTAACCTGATGCGTCATTATAAAGTGGAAACGGTATGTACAACCGACGATCCTATTGACACCCTGGAACATCATATTAAAGCACGCGAAGATGGATTTGAAGTAAAAATGCTTCCTACATGGCGCCCTGATAAAGCTATGGCAGTTGAAGTGCCTGAAAACTTTATAAGTTATGTTGAGCAACTTTCAAACATATCCGGG
>JBILFS010000193.1:0-4768 GCA_044351455.1 Paludibacter sp.
TCCAAAAGCAGCCCTTATAGCCTCTTTGGAATTTTTATTGGCAGATAATTCTCCGAGGAGTGCTCCTAAAAATGGTCCGATTACAATCCCGAACGGTCCCATAAACAATCCCGCAAATAAGCCAATGACACTGCCCCGGACGCCTCTTTTTGAACCGCCGAATTTCTTAGTACCCCATATAGGAATCAGGGCATCGAGGAGTTGAACAACGATCACGATTATTGCCCATACGATGAAAAAAGTGGATGAAAACTGAGCCACGTTTGTGAGATGAAGGATAACCAGTCCGAGAAAACTCAGTGGAGGACCGGGTAAAACAGGTAATACTGACCCCAGGAAGCCTGTAATAACAAAAATGCCGGCAAGGATAATTAAAAACGTCTCCATATATCATTGTTTTTTAAGTTGGTGTAAATATATGTATTTTTCCGAAAAAAATACTTTCCTTTGCAACATATTTATACCGTTTTCCATCTGACATTTACACTTAAAAACTATCCACTAAAATATTTAAAAAATGAAAAAAAAATTATTATTCAATTTTCTGTTGGTCTTGCTTACTTTGGCAGGCACATCAGGTCTGTATTCACAAATACAGAAAGACTCTACCAATGTAAATTTTGATTTCCCATGGATTTATCCACAAAATCCCACCCCTTCCGACAGTGTATTTATGCACTACACCTATGTATCAAATGATGGCTGTCCGGATTATGCACTGATTTTAGATTCAATCGCCGAAAACAGGTTGTATGTCACCAAAAAGAACATATCCGACAACGAAAAAGCCTGTACCGAAGTCATCACCAAATTTGAAACTAAACTGTATCTTGGTGTTTTCGACACCTTTACAGAAGTGTATCTGAATGGCGAATACTTTACAGAAATCTATCCGAACGATTGTACTTATGACAAAAAAGGCTTTATCGTATATGGAAAAGATGCCTGTGAGGGAAAAATATTCGTTCAGGAATATACAGAAGACAGTACTGACGTAAAATTGTATCTGCTGGAACAAATGTTTACCCCATTTACCGAACCGGTTAACGATTCAACAGGTATCGGAAAGCCTGACTTCAACTGGTTTAACGAAGGCGATCAGGTAATTTTCAGCGCATCAAAAATGGACAGCATCAATAATCCGGCAGATTCCTGTAATTACTTTGGTGTTGTTAAATGTTATGAGTTAATTGACACTAATACATGTGATTATGAAAGAAGCGGGGTAATTGTGGCCGGTGAAGGTGCTTGTGCCGAAAAACTGTTTGTCAAAGAAATTATTGATGAAGCAGGCAATTACAATTTATATGCATTTGAAGATTTCATCAATATTGATGTACCTACTCCTTATAAAGTTAAACAGGATTCAGTAATCAATGATTCTACCATATTTGAAACAACTTTTTATCCTTTTAAAGTTGGTGATGAAATAATCTTCAGCATTTATGAAGGAATTGAAGCAGTTAAAGATAGCACCAATGATTGCAAAATATCCGGTACAGTAAAATGTTATGAAATAATGATTGATTATCCTGAATGTACACTGGATAAGAAAGGTGTTGTTGTGGCCGGAAAAAACCTTTGTAAAGGTGCTCTGTTTATCCGTGAAATTACTGATTATCATACTACGCCCAGATTGTATGCATATTACGACATGAGTGGTTTTGATGATATGACGAATGGAATGACCAATGGTATTGTAAAACCAAAATCCCTGAATATTGGTGATGTGGTTTATTTCACAGGAATTGATTTTGAGTGGATGGAAATTTTCAGAGAAATGACTGATTCCATGAACATTATGCCTGAAGACTGCAATATTGTCGGAGCGGTTTATTGTTACGAATTGGCTGAGGCAGCTGAGACTTTCCCGGTAAAAGGCACTGCGTATGCAGGTAAAGAGCCATTAACTTCAGGAACTGCAATTTTATTTGCAAAGGATTTCAACAAAGCCCTGAATACAGCATCGTTGGATAGTATTGGTAATTTTGCCTTTGACAATTTGATTGAAGGTGACTATACCGTATATGTTGTTCCGGAATTAACTAAGGACAAAAAATATTTGCCAACTTTTTATCAGAGTGAAATTAAATTCAAAAATGCAGGATATTTCAATGTGACTGATTCGGTTGAAAATATCGCTGTTACGATGAGAAGTTTTGTAAAACCTGTAGGAACAGGAAAAATCTATGGCAACATCTACTTCGACTCAAGTGATTTAATGGATACTGTGATGACTGAGGAATGCAATTGCAAAATGGGTGCAATTTCCACCATCTATTATGCGATCAATGTTCCTGTTATTCTTTATAATGCAAATGATGAGGCTGTTGACTGGACATTGACCGACGAATTTGGCAATTATGTATTCGACAATATCGCCCTGGCATCCTACAAGGTTGTTTCCGAAACAGCTGCAGCTTATGCATTTATTCCGGTTGATTTATCGGCAGGAAAAACGGTAGTCAATGCTGATCTGGACTTGAAGAAACTTGAAAATCAGACTGATGTAAAGAACCCATCAGAAACATCCGTGAAGATTTATCCAAATCCGGTTACAAGATATATGAGCGTTGAAGTTAAATCGGCACAGGAAATGGAAATTCTCAATATTGAAGGTCGCATCATCATGCAACATCAATTGTCAAAAGGCAATAACACGTTTGATTTGAGTGACATATCCAAAGGATTGTATTTCATCAAAATTGGTGATTCTAAGATTAAGTTGATGAAGCAATAAAACTGTTTGGAATTTTTAATTTTTCAAAAATCAGGGCTGATAGCAAAATGCTGTCAGCCCTGATTGTTTTATCATTTTTAAATTATCTCACGACTTTAAACGACCGTGTAAACTGTTTATTCTGAATATTAATAATAAACATGCCCCTTTCAGGCAATTGGAGGAATAACTCATTGACGCTCGTTTGCTGGTCGTAAATACGTGTACCGGTCAGACTGAAAACACTCACCCTGTTGGTATCATTTAATCCTTCCAGATGAATTCCCTGTGCTGACTGAAAGATTTTTACCGGCGATAAAACGGTTGTCACATCCGTTCCAAGAGGTGTTGTAACCTGAATTATTTCGGAATAAGGAGAAATGACTGAGCCTTTAACCGCCCTGGATTTGTAAAAATACGTTGTAGCAGGTTCGAGGGCAGTAACAAGAAATTCATTTCCGGTAACCATTTGATCTTTCAGCACATATTCAACAGTTTGAGTATTGTAAGTCATGCTGATATCATCAATGGCAAGATTGCCCGTAGTCGCTTTGGAAGTATAAACTATTCTGACGGATTTATACTGTAACTCCCTGTTAAACTGATAATCCATGATGTATTTGGAAGTATTGACATAGGGAATGCTATCAATTTTCACCCATACAGTCCCGTTGAATGCTTCAACTTTGAAGTAAGATGCTCCGGCACCGGAAGGATATCTGTACATGAATGAAAAACGGGTAACAGCACCCGACATTTCAGGAGTTTGAATATATTCTCCGCTATTTTTTAATTGCAATGACGGTGGTGTTGCTCCGGAACTTGCTGTGCTTGTATAGCTTCCGGAAGCCGTTCCCGTCCATCCTTCCGTCAATGGTTTTCCATTGGCACCCACATTTGCAAAATCTTCATTCAGCGTAGCATCAGGAGAACCGGTAGTTTTATAAACATCAAGTAAATAATTATTGATATAAAGGTCTGATTCCCAGTTGGCAATAAAACTACCCGATTTGACATCGCTGGCATCCATCACCAAAGGAGCGTCAAGATTAGCGGTTTTAAATCTCACTGAATTAACCGATTTGACAACTACCCCACTTCTGTAAGATTCGACACTATACACATAGCTCGATGCAGGATTCAGATTTGTAATCAGAAGTGAATTCTGACCTGCCGGCACAAAGGTTTCACTAACTGTTGATTCCGGCAACCAGGGTTGAAACTGATGGTTTTTCAGATACCTTGTGCTGTCTTTTCCATCAGTTATCCAGTCATCAGAATTAAAATATCTTGTAGGATGTGTAATCTCATTTCTTCGGATAAGCGTTTTATCTACTCCCCAAACCAAGGCATCACCCCCGTTTTCAACCCCAACCATATCCACTAAAATTCCATGATGAAAGAGGGCAACAGCATCGTTCCCGTTGAAATTCAGCACAGAATCGGTCATTGCAGTAGCCATTAATTTCAACGGAGAATCGGCTGTTGCAAACCTATGAACCAGGAGAAATGAGCCATTTGCAGCTAACTGACCACTCAATGGATAAGCCGCTTCAAAATCACCTGCACCATTAGATTGTTTTCTCAACACATAATTACTCAGGTTAACCGACTGACCGGTACCGTTAAATAATTCAATAGCCTTGTTATTACTACTACCTTCGAAGTAAGCCGAAATCATCAGGTTTCCCGCAAACTGACTTCCCTGCTTCACTTTAACCATATATTGGGTTGCCAAAGGATCGGCAATCCAGTTTAAAGTAGTGCCCACAGGTGTCGTAATTTCAGGCTCCAGCACCATCAATTCCCCGGCTGCCTGTCCCCGGAGCGGAATCAGGAAAGGAGAAGTCAGTCCACCCCCGTTGATTACGAGTGTATCCACAAATACGCCCGTTTGAGCAGGCGAAAAAGTGATGTTAATATTCAAACCCGAATTGGCCTGGGTGGCAGTCGTACTGGTTGGACTAACACTGAACCCAACATTCTTTTTCATGGAAAAAGTAAGCGTTGAAGTCATGTTCTTACCTTTCACCGCCACTGTTTCCGATT
>JBILFS010000194.1:0-4751 GCA_044351455.1 Paludibacter sp.
TCTTTGGTGAAAAAAGGGCTTTTATTTTATACTCCGGGAGGTTCGGGTTATGTAGATGTGAAAGATGTTGCCGCAATGATGATTGCGCTTTCTGAAAGTGAAATTGCAGGCGAAAGATTCATTCTTGTGGGGGAGAATAAGACCACTCGTGAAATTCTTTCAGCCATTGCAGCAGGCTATGGCAAAGTCAAACCGTTTATTGGTATCAACAGAGGAATGATGATGTTTCTGGGTAGGATTGCTGAAACTTTGGCCAAAGTAACAGGCGTTAAGCCCTTGTTCGATCAACAAGCAGCTAAATCAGCAACCAGCCTTTCCAGATATTCCAATGCAAAAGTATTAAATGCCCTGCATATAAAATTCACCCCGATAGATAGTTGTATCTCCGGGGTGTGTAAATTCGATGAAAAATCAGGATATTAAACTGATTCCAGTACGATTTTCAATTTCTGAATAAATATTTTGACATCCTCTTTTGAGAGACACAAAGGAGGAAGTAGCCTGATAACATGGGTACCTGTTGCTCCTGTAAATACTTTTTGTTCGAAAAGCAGTTTATTTCTGATTTCCTTTACCGGCTCATCGAATTCCAGGCCAATCATCAGACCAAGTCCGCGAACTTCCTTGATTTTGTCAATTTTTTTCAGTTCCTGCATCAGAAATTCGCCTGTTTTAGCCGCGTTTTCAATCAGATGTTCCGCTTTCATAATATCCAGCACTGCTATACCGGCCACACTGGCCAGATGATTCCCTCCGAAAGTGGTTCCGAGTAAGCCGTGTGAAGCTTTGAAATCCGGACTAATCAACACACCTCCGATTGGATAGCCATTTCCCATTCCTTTAGCAACGGTAATTAAATCAGGTTTAATACCTGCATATTGATGAGCGAAGAATTTTCCGCTACGACCATAACCTGATTGTATTTCATCAAGGATAAGAATTGTTCCTGTTTCTTTGCAGATTTTTTCAAGTTCCTGAAGAAAAGTAAAATCAGGAATTAATATTCCACCTATTCCTAATATCCCTTCAATGATTACAGCACAAACATCCTTTTTTGCAAGTGATTTTTTCACTGCTTCCAAATCATTCAGTGGTAAAAACTCAACATCAAAACCTTCATTGATGGGCGCACTAATCTTTGCATTATCAGTAACTCTTACCGCTGCAGAAGTTCTTCCATGAAAACTGTTTTTAAATGCAATCACTTTCTTTCTTCCATTTTGAAAGGAAGCAAGTTTCAAAGCATTTTCATTCGCTTCGGCTCCTGAATTAGCCAGAAACAATGAATAATCGGGATATCCGGATAATTTGCCAAGTTTTTCGGCAAGCTCTGTCTGAAAACGATTAATAACTGAGTTGGAATAGAAAATCAGTTTTTCAGCCTGATTAGAAATTTTTTGTACAAAAAACGGATGAGAATGTCCTACTGAAATTACAGCATGACCTCCGTAAAGATCCAGATATTCAACACCTTGCTTGTCGTAAGTTCTACAACCGATTCCTTTTTCAATTTCAATATTGAAAAGCGGATAAACATCAAATAGATTCATTTTTTATGATTGGATTGAGATTTTCCAGAGAATGTATAATATATAAATGATAATAAAAGCGGCACCTCCCCAGCGGGGTATCTTCCTGGATTTGTTTGAAAAAATAAAAACAAGAATCAATACAGCTGCAAGTATGGTGAGCGTCAAATCTTCGGTAATGCCTTTGTAAACAGGCAATGGCCTTATCAACGCACTGGCTCCCAGAATAAAAAACACATTGAAAATATTGGATCCAATGACATTCCCCAGCGCAATATCCGAATTTTTCTTGAATGCAGCAACTACGGATGTGGCCAGTTCGGGCAGTGAAGTACCCAGTGCTACAATGGTTAAACCTATCAGCGACTGACTTACACCCATTGCCGTGGCGATGTTAGTAGCAGCCGGTACAATCATTTGCGCACCTCCGATTAAACCTGCCAATCCAAATGTTATCATTATAAGTGCCTTCCATATCTTCATTGGTTTGAAATGAATCTCTTCTGTAATTTCCGGATTTTTTAATGATTTTCGGATAAGTGTATATAAAAATATTGCAAAAATCAACAGGAATATTATTCCATCAACAATATTTAAAGTACCATCAAAACATAATAACAATACCATCAAAGGTGCAAGGATGCTCAGTGGAATATCAAAAATCCGGGAACTTCTACGGGAAGTAATTGGAAATACCAGTGCCGCTATGCCAAGAATGATGTAAACGTTAACCATATTACTCCCGATAATATTCGTTAGCGCTATATCGGTTGTTTTTTCGTCCAGCGCTGCAACAATATTCACTACCAGTTCCGGTGCTGATGTTCCAAAGGCAACAACGGTTAGTCCGATGATTAAATCCGACATGTTGAATCGCTTGGCAAGTCCGCTCGACCCATCAACCAAAAGACCGGCACAAAAAATCAACAAAACGAAACCCGCTATAATCAGTAAAATATCTGTCATTCAATTAAAATAAAAAATCCCGGCAAAATTACACATTTGTCGGGATTCTACCTAATAACTTAAATGTTAATAAATGACTATTGATCAGAATGATGCAATGCCTCCACAATATTGATGATATAATCGCCCATTTTTTCCATTTCAGTAATTATATCCAGATAGGTTACACTATCGATATAATCATATTTCTTGGATTTCACATCCATAATATTTCTTGATTTTAGTTCATCTCTGAAATTGTTAATTTCAGTTTCAATATTGATGGATTTGTTTAGTTCTTCATCAGAAATATTATCATTTTCCAAAGAAATAATCATCTGATTCAGAGCTTTAGTTATAAGTTTTATCATTTCATCAATATTGGTGTTGATATCATCGCCGTATGCAGATTTATTTTCTCTTTTTCGCATGATGGTACGGGCAATATTATGACAACCATCGCTCACACTTTCAATCTCGGAAATGACACGGAGCATTTTTTGAATCTGGTGTTTACTTTTATCGCTCAGACTGCCATCGGCAACCTTAGTGAGATAGTTGGCAATTTCCACTTCAATCCTGTCGCTGATACTTTCGTATTTCTGTATTTTGGAAAATAACTTAACAGCTTCATTTTCATTCTTTTCATTCAACAGTTTTTGCGTTATCTCGAACATTTTCTGTGTTCTTTTGCTGTAAGTTTTTATTTCATTCCAGGCTTGCATCAGGGATAATTCAGAAGTGGAAAGCATCCCGGTAGAAATATATTGCAACTGAAATTCCTCATCGGTTGAATCTTTCCGGATAATCAGTTTTACCGTTTTGGTTATGAGTTTAGCAAACCAAATGAGCACAAATGTATTGACGAGATTGAAAGCACTGTGGAATAAAGATAAACCGTATGAGGCTGCAGCCTGATCATTCAGTAATTTCGTTTGTAATAATAATTGCGAATCGCTTAAAGTTTCAGGTTTTGCATTAATGATAGTCTGGTTTTCAGGTGAGTTCATTATTTCATTGGAAAAATTCGTAGGATTTCCAAGTCCTAACAGATCTGTCAGCCAGGTAATCATATCGAGGAAATGATGAAATATAAACATCATCCAGATTACACCAAAAACATTAAAAATGGTATGTGCAAGTGCTGCTCTTTTTGCGGAATTATTAGCAGGTATCGCTGCGATATTGGCTGTTATTGTTGTTCCAATATTTTCACCCAGCACCATGGCCGCACCCAGCTCGTAAGTAATCCAGCCTTTGGCAACCATTACCAGGGTAAGAGCCATGGTAGCACTCGACGATTGCACCACAATGGTAAGTAAAGTGCCAATGATGAGAAAGATGAAAACAGAACCATAACCCAGGTTTGTAAAATGTTTTAAAAATTCCAGCATCTCCGGATTACTTTTCAGATCTGGAACAGCATTTTTCAGCATATCTAATCCTAAAAATAACAGGGCGAATCCCAGAATAAAATCACCGATGGATTTTCTTTTGCCTTTTGCTGAAAAAACAAACGGTATCGACAAAGCAATGAGCGGGATTGAGATGGTTGCAATACTGAATTTAAAACCAAAAAATGAAATGATCCAGGCTGTTATTGTGGTGCCAATATTCGCTCCCATGATAACAGTAACCGATTGCAGAAGCGTTAATAAGCCTGCATTGACAAAACTAACAACCATAACGGTTGTTGCTGATGATGATTGAATGATTGATGTAACTAATAGTCCTGTAAGAACACCCATGAACCGATTTTTGGTCATGGCTGTCAGTATGGAACGTAACTTATCACCAGCTGCCTGTTGAAGCCCCTCACTCATGATTTTCATACCATACAAAAACAGTCCTAATGAACCTATAAGCACCAGAAAATCGTATAATCCGTAATTCATTTGATTGAAAATTGGGTTAATAAAAAACTAACAAAGTGAAATAAATATTACAAAAACATGACAAAAATACTTTAAAAAAATGTAAAGGGCAATTTAATTTCATTTTTATTCCTATTTTTACTCCATTAATTATTAAAACTGAACAAGTCATGGACAAAACTGTAACTGTTTACTGTAAGAACACCGGGAAGTTTCATGTTTTTCCTCTGGGAATTTCGCTGATGGAAATATTCGAACAACTGAATATTAAACTTACATACCAGGTTGTGGCTGCACGTGTAAATTATAAGGTGGAAGATTTGAATTTTATGATTTACAAACCCAAGGATATTGAGTTTATTGATATGAGTTGTTCATCAGGCATGCGGGTGTATGTCAGAAC
>JBILFS010000332.1:0-3224 GCA_044351455.1 Paludibacter sp.
CTTTTTATATTAAGGCTTATACCAGAAGAAAAATTTCCTTTGTTCCAGTTTTTCATCTTTCGTTCTTGCAGTAAACATTTTTTCAAGAGAATACGGATGATAACCGGAATAATATATTTCAGTAGCAACCGTCATAGGTGTTGGAGTAAAATCCTGTACCTGTTCCAGTTTAAAATCCATCTGTTTTGTTTTAACAGCCAAATCAGCCATATCTTCAGCTTCACAGGAAGGATGACTTGAAATAAAATAAGGAATAATCTGTTGATTTAATCCGGCTTCCAGATTTGTTTTTTCGAATAACTGTTTAAATTGATAAAACTGTTGAAAAGACGGTTTTCTCATGATACTCAAAACTTTATCAGAAGTATGTTCAGGTGCCACTTTCAACCTGCCGGAAACATGTTTGGTAATTAATTCCCTTACATATTCCTTATTGGCTTTATTCACGGTTTCATCTTTTGTTTCTGCCATCATAATATCATATCTGATACCACTACCAACAAAGGATTTCTTGATTCCGGGTAATTTATCCACTGCTTTGTAGATATCCAGTAATGGTTGATGATTGGTATCAAGATTGAAACAAACTTTAGGGTGAATACAGGATGGTTTTTTACATTTCTTGCAAATTTCAAGGTCCTTTCCACGCATTTGATACATATTGGCAGAAGGACCACCCAAATCACTTAAATATCCTTTAAAATCGGGCATTTCGGTAATTTTTTTCACCTCTTTCAGTATTGATTCCTTCGATCTGGAAACAATAAATTTACCCTGATGGGCTGAGATCGTACAAAAAGCACATCCACCGAAGCAACCTCTGTGCAGATTGACAGAAAACTTAATCATTTCAAAAGCCGGAATTGTTTTACCTTTATATTTTGGATGAGGTAAACGGGTATAAGGTAAATCGAAAGAAGCATCCAATTCTCCACTGCTTATTGGCTGAAACGGAGGGTTAACCACAATTATTTTATCATCATACCTTTGAATAAGTCTGTCTGCATTATAGCGATTAGACTCTTCCTCTATAAATTTAAAATTCGATGAATATATTTTTTTATCTTTCAGACAACTTTCATGATTGGCCAGTTCTCTTGTTAACATTTCGGGTAAGACCTCAATATCATTGACAATGAAAGAAGTTTGTGGAATATCTTTCATTTCATTAAAAGACTTGTTGTGCAACAACAAAGCATCAAGAATTGCATTGAGAGGCTTCTCTCCCATCCCATAGACAAGCATATCAGCTTTGGAATCAATCAATATACCCGGTAGAAGCTTATCCGACCAATAATCGTAATGCGTAAACCTTCTTAAAGAAGCCTCGATACCTCCAATAAGAACAGGTACATCCGGAAACAAGTTTTTCAGAATATTACAATACGTAGTTGTAGCATAATCAGGACGAAAATGTGGTTTACCGTCAGGAGAATAAGCATCATCAGAACGTAATCGTTTATTTGCAGTATAATGATTAACCATTGAATCCATATTTCCGGCTGTGACAGCGAAAAACAAATTTGGTTTACCCAGTTTTTTAAAATCACGGAGGTCATCTCTCCAGTTTGGTTGTGGCACAATGGCAATTTTCAAACCTCTGGCTTCAATCATTCTACCGATAACAGATGCACCGAATGCAGGATGATCCACATAGGCATCACCGGTAAAAAGAATTACATCAATTTCGTTCCAACCACGTAATTCAAGTTCTTTTTTAGTTGTAGGAAGGAAATCAGTTAACTGAGGAGTTTGCATGAAGATATTTACTATAATTAATTATTAAAGAAACACCTTTTGCAAAGAATAGTTCAGCATTATTTATATGATATTTATTGATTTAAGAAATTTCTCAGTACTGTTAGTGCTTCATACTTTGCTTTTTCAAGATCATCATTCACGATTGTGCAGTCAAACTGCGAAGCAAACGACATTTCGTATTCTGCTTTGGCTATTCGCAAATCGATCATTTCAGGAGAATCCGTGCCACGAGAGACTAAACGCTGTTTTAGCACATCTATGCCCGGTGGTGCAATAAAAATAAGTAAAGCCCGATCACCATACTGATTTTTAATATTGATACCACCAACGACATCCACATCAAAAACGATATGTTTTCCGAGTGATGAAAGGCGATCAATTTCACTACGAAGAGTACCATAATAGCAATCTTTGTATACTTCTTCGTATTCAATAAACTCATCATTAGCAATTCCGGCACGAAAATCATCAGGTGACAGGAAATAATATTCCACGCCGTGCTTTTCCGTACCTCTTGGTGGACGGCTGGTTGCAGAAACTGAGAAAGCAATACCCAGATCAGACTGTAACAAAAAATTAACGATGGTACTTTTACCCGAACCAGAAGGTGCAGAAAAGATAATGAGTTTTCCGGAATTCATTGAATTATAAAATTTGATAAAAAAAATCAGTAATCCTGTAAGCCGGGTTCTGTACCCTGAAACAGGGTGTTTGTCATTTATCTGGAACAAATGTCACCATTTGTCTCTAGCAATCTACCCCCCGGCATCGGACGGGCAGTCCTACATACGCCGGTATACATGATCTTGCAACCCATAAGGTGTACGGCTACAAATGTTACCACCTGTACCGGTAGGCTTTTACCCCACCTTTTCACCCTTACTCCGGCAAAACCGGAGCGGTTATTTTCTGTTACACTACTCTACTCTCACGAACAGCTTCCCGTTAGGAAATATGGAGCCCTTTGTTGCCCGGACTTTCCTCACTTAAAATTTAAGTGCGACAAACCGGATTACTGAATTTTTGTACAAAGATAATCAAATACAGAGAATTATAAAATAAAATCTGACTTTCCGGTATCATGTAAGAAATTTACAATGATAAGGAAAGTCAGATTATAATATGAAATCAGATAAAATACTTTTTATACTATTTTTTCAAGAACAGATATATTTTTTGCAATATCTTCATCACTTAAGGAATAATTACTTAAATCACCGGCAAGATACTGATCATAAGCAGCCATATCTACCAAACCGTGACCGGATAAGTTAAATAAGATTACCTTAGCAACACCCTCTTCTTTCGCTTTTTTCGCTTCGTTGATAGCAGCAGCAATTGCATGGGCAGATTCCGGTGCCGGTACAATACCCTCAGTCTGAGCGAACAAAACACCAGCTTCAAAAGAATCAAGTTGTTGAATATCACAAGCTTCAATTAAATTATCCTTAAGCAACTGACTA
>JBILFS010000219.1:0-4346 GCA_044351455.1 Paludibacter sp.
TGCGTAATCTGTTCCGGGGTATATATAAAGATTTACTTTATCCTCAGCAGCACGAAAATTGGGCATAAACATTATCCAGAGAAGAAAAACAAATGTCAAAGCAAAAACAGACAAAATAATTTTTCCGGCGATTGAGTTAAGTAATTTTTTGATTTTCTGTATCATGGAAAGATGCTTTTTACAAAATTTCTAATAAGCTGCAAAAATACACATAAGTTTTTGAATATATTGTTAATTTTGGTTTGTATAATCCGAAATTCTTTTCTATATTTGCAGCCGCTAAAGCGAAGTTTTGGAAGTTTGGGTGAGTGGCTGAAACCACCAGTTTGCTAAACTGACGTACGGGTAACCGTACCACGAGTTCGAATCTCGTAGCTTCCGCAGAATCCCGGTATCATTTGATATCGGGATTTTTTGTGTGTTAAATCCGGATAATCGCATACATGAAGTCGACTAACTCCGGAATTGAAACTATTAAGAGAATTAAATCAGGAATTGAAGTAAACTATGTATATCAAAACAGAAATGAAATTTTACTCTAAAAAATAAAACAGAAATGAATTAAAAATCAGTCAGGCCAATTTAGGACAAGAATTTTTATACTTAGCAGTTAATGGAGTAACATATATGATATTTATAGTATTGTTTTGTGTCGTTGAAAAACTTTTGTAGATTTGCGAATAGTTTGAAAACTTCTTAAAGTACTACAGTGGTAAGCTATGAAATTGATGAAAAGATTTTACAATATGGAAATTGAAATTAGAAGGTTTGAACATCACGATTATGACCGTTGCGAAGAAGCAGAACCTAACTTTTTCGCAATACTAATTTCATAATAATAAGCAGAGATATCAATGAAAATTAGAGAATTCAGACTTGCCGATTTGAGTATCATGGAAGCGTGGTTAGCACAAGACTACATTCAGAAGTTTTGTGGCGACCCGCAAGACTGGATTAAAGAAATATCTGAAAACATAAGTGCTGATTGGGTTAAGTATTTCATTGTAGAATGTGATACACCTATTGGTTTTCTTCAGTATTATGAAACAGATAGGGCTCCACAAGGGGAGTGGTCGAATGAACCAATTGGCACCGTTGGAATTGACTATCTTATTGGAGATGTAGAATTTTTAGGGAAAGGATTTGGTTCTAAAATAGTTCGTTTATTGGTTGACTGCATAAAATCAAAAAACGAGTATGATTACATTATAGCAGACCCAATTGTAGAGAATGTAGCATCTATTATAGTGCTTGAAAACAATGGTTTTAAACAAAACTCTAATGGACTTTTTTGTTTGGATTTGAACAATACGGGAATAAAGATTTATAGAGCATCCCAACAAGATGTCGGTGTCATTACGCAGTTGTTTCGAGATACTATCCAAAACGTAAACTCAAAAGATTACCCGGCAGACGAAATAGATGACTGGTCTTCATGGTGGACTGACCATGATAAATGGCAGGCAAGAATTAAAGAACAGTACTTTATAAAAGCAATGATTGAAGACAATACAGTTGGATTTAGTTCATTAGCAACTGATGGGTATCTTGATTTTATGTTTACTCACAAAGACTACCAAAAACAGGGGATTGCAGGTAACTTGTTAAGGAAAATTGAAAGAAAAGCAAAAGAACAAGGTAATGATTTGATATATTCAGATGTAAGCATTACTGCTAAAAGATTTTTTGAAAGTCATGGATATATTGTTGAAAAACAGCAATTGAAAAAGTCAAAGAACAAAGAATTGATTAATTTCAGGATGACTAAAAGAATTAATGGCAGCGCCTTACATCGTGTATAAAACATTTTGGCAGTCAGAGCGTTAGTGAACGGTGCAGCTCGTATTAAAAGTAGTTGTAACTTGATAGGAAAGTGCTTCGAAATGCCAAACATTTCACACACGCGTCCGTTAGGGGCATGTAAATAAAGAAACAAATATCTTTCTCCTATGGGGAGTTAGGGAAGTCGATTCCTGCAATGGGCACATGGCGTCATTACCTACTGAACTTTCAACCAAAAAAATTGTTTGAAAGTATCATAATATACTATCCAACTATTTCAAATGAAAGCAATTATTTATACTCAATACGGACCTCCTGAGGTTGCTAAAATTTCCGAAGTCCCAAAACCTATTCCTTCTGACAAAGAAGTTTTAATAAAAATATATTCTTCAACTGTAAACCGAACCGATTCCGGTTTCAGAAGTGCGGAGTATTTCGTGTCCCGCTTTTGGTCCGGATTGTTTCGACCAAAAATACAAATCCTCGGCAGCGAATTTGCAGGGGTAGTTGAAGCTGTCGGGAAGCAGGTTACATTATTCAAAATTGGCGAAAAAGTATTTGGGTTTAATGACAAAAACTTTGGCGGTCATGGGGAGTATTTAACCATTGCAGAAACTGATGCAATAATCCAAATGCCCGAAAATTTTAGTTTTGACGAAGCGGCCCCGATTTCAGAGGGTGCACATTATGCCCTGTGCGATATTAGAGCGGCTAAAGTGCAGCCGGGTCAGCATGTAATGGTCTATGGGGCAACCGGTGCAATTGGTTCTGCCGCAGTTCAGTTATTGAAGCATTTTGGCGCCATAGTAACCGCTGTATGTAATACGAAAAATGTGGAATTGGTGAAATCTCTTGGTGCAGATTCTGTAATTGATTATCAGACTCAGGATTTTACAAAGACCGAATCAAGGTTTGATTTCATTTTCGATGCTGTTGGAAAAAGTTCCTTTGGTCAGTGCAAACCTTTACTCAAGGATAAAGGGGTTTATATTTCGACCGAATTAGGAAAAAATGGAGAGAATGTGCTTTTGGCGTTAACTACTCCTCTTAGGGGAGGAAAAAGGCTTTTGTTTCCTATTCCGTCTATTAACAAAGATGATTTAACTTTTCTGAAAGAACTGGTTGAAAAAGGTGAATTTAAACCTGTTATCGATAGGTCTTATCCTTTTGAGCAAATTGTGGAAGCCTATCAATATGTTGAATCGGGACAGAAAACCGGGAATGTGATTCTTAAAATTGTTGAATCTGAATAAAAAACCGGCTGAATTTCAATTCACTGAAATCCAGCCGGCAATATCTTCATCAATCCTTGATAAACTTATTTCTTATATCTTTTATTCAGCGCTTCAATAACTTCACTGGTGATATCATAAGCATCATCGGCCAATAAAACATTATCGTTGGATGTATTGCTCAGAATAATCTGATATTTTCTCTCTTTATTGAAATCCTTCAGGAAGGAATTGATAGTATCCCGAAGTTGTTCGCTCATTTTTTGTTGTGAAACCATCAAATCATTCGAAAGTTTCGCATTTAATTGCTGTAAATCCTGCTCCTTTTTGATCAATCTTGATTGTTCCTGCTCGGCACGTTCGCGACTTAAGAATGCATTGTTTTCGAGTTTCCTTTGAAATTCTGCCATCTCACCTCTTAACTGATTGGCTTTTACATTCAAATCTAATCTTGAATCTTCCTGTTTTTTCATCAGTGATTCGTTGGATTCTTTTGCAAACTGATAATTGATTAACAATGAATCAACATTGATGTAAGCAACCGGCAATACCATGGCCACAGTTGAATCGTTCATCATGTACGTTTGAGACTGTGCGCCTTTTTTTCTGTCGCCAAGAACCAGGATAAAAAGCACAATTACTGCAACTGCAAGTACTGCATTTAAAATGAGTGAAAGGTTTTTCATACAATATATTTATAAATTTTTAATCATGTCATCCACCATTTGGGCGGCTTTGTTTTTGTTTTTTTGCGCTTCTCTGTCCTGCGTTGTTGCACAGGCAATGCCTTTTTCCTTCAGGGCTTTGTTGCCTCCGATGTGTATATTCGGAAAACTACCGCCTTTGATGAAAAAGATTCTGTACCCCATGAGCAGAATGCCGGCAACAAGTAATACGGCTGAAATAATAAATGCTTCTAACATATTTTTTCTAAATGAGACACAAAGATAATTTTTTTACCATATCTGAATCAATATGATGTGTCAATTTTATAAAAATGAATATTTCAATACATTTTTTAACATTTAATCCTGATAATTCGATACTGGCTGGCAGGTACAAAACAGGTTTCTGTCACCCCATGCATTATCGACTCTGGCAACATTAATCCAGAATTTATTTTCAGCTATCCAGGGCGCAGGATAGGCCGCTTTTTTCCTGGAATAAGGATGCGACCAGGCATCATCAGTAACTTCGTATTCGGGATGTGGTGCGTTAACCAATACATTATCAGACATATCTGCAAGACCTTGTTCAATTTCTTCAATTTCATGAAAAATGGATATCATGGCATCAGCAAATCTGTCGAGCTCTTCCTTCGATTCACTTTCT